>JAYTXK010000170.1:0-1741 GCA_043743005.1 Ignavibacteriota bacterium | reverse complement strand
TACATGTTGCCTAAAAGCATAAGCATCTCTACAAGAGCTGGGGTGAGGAACTGGGGAAAGTAATTTAATAATATGAGTTTCACCAATCGGATTTTCTTTCATAATATAATCTTCCACCTTTTGGGCTAATTCAAAATTAATATCATAAGACTTTAAAAAATCAGACATATTAGAAGGTAATTCCATTCCCAATTTTGATGCTTTTTGCTCTAAATCATAAATACTATTATTACAATATAATCCTAACCTATTTTGATTATTTGAATTTATAAAAGATACAAATTTCATTTTTTTGCTATTTTAATTATTGATTAATTTTATATTTACAAAATTATGAAATATATTTGAGAATATATAGTCATTTAGTTTTTCAAGATTTTTAGTTGTTTGAATTGAAAAATAAATATTGGTCATAAAAACAATTAAGCAACTTTTCTCGTTTATTTGTATCATACCACTAAAATTACATTAACAAATGGAATGAGAAAGTTGAAAAATTACAAATTTAGAACATTGCTATTACTTTTTATTGCAACTTCTTGCAATGGGAGTGAAAAAACAAATTTCTCACTTGATAATATAAAAGAAAGAAAGGAAGTGCACATTGAGCAACTTAGAAATATTGCTCCTTGGAATAATGCAAAATTATTAGTTAGTTATATTCTAAATGAAGGTAGGCAGCTATCTAACTTACCAAATGGTGTAATACATTCTATGTTTGAAGACAAAATTGGTAATATTTGGTTTGGCACTTGGAATGGGTTGTACCGATTTAATATTAGTAGAAAAAATCACCCATGTAATAATCATACTTGTAAGCATTTATTCAGTAATTCACAAGATTTATATTTTCACAATAAAGAAGTTTCAAAATCTTATGATAGCTTTACGTACAATAATGATATTAATGATGTGCATGTAAATTCAATAATTGAAGATAATGATGGTAATATTTGGTTTGGTACTAGCAATGCAGGAATTGGGTTTTATGATAATAATTGTAAAAATAAAATAAAATATATAACTGAAAGCAATGGAATAAATAGCAATTATATTTCAAGTCTATTAAAAGATAAAAATGGCAATATATGGATTGGTACTAATGCAGGAGTTTGTATTTTTAATGGCAATTCATTTGTAAAATTTACAACTAAAGATGGATTAGTTGATAATTTAGTTACTTCAATTATGGAAGATACTTCTGGTAAAATTTGGTTTGGAACAAATGGTGGTGTTTCTATTTATGACGGAAAAGTGTTTACAAATTTTGATCAAAAATATGCTTCAAACTTCAAAAATGTAAAATCTTTAATCCAAGATAAAAATGGCAATATATGGGCAGGGGGCAGTGATGGTGCTATATGTTTTGATGGGAAAAAAGTTAATCAATTCAATACTCAAAATGGACTTAGCCACAGTGTGGTATCAAACATTTTTGAAGATAATTTAGGAAATATTTGGTTTGCAGTTTGTGATAATGATTTGACAGGTGGTAGTATTTGTAAATTTGATGGAAAGTCATTTAAATCTTTTACAAAAAAAGATGGCTTAATTAGCAATAAAATGTTTTGCTTTTTAATTGATAAATATAAAAACTTTTGGCTAGGTACTTCTCAAGGAGTGAGCAATTTATATGGTGTCCCATTTGTAAATTCAATATTTAATATTGATGATGCAGGATGCTAAAATATTTCTTAATAATAAGGGACAAAAATGCCCGTTATTATATTAATTCATTATT
>JAYTXK010000169.1:0-7901 GCA_043743005.1 Ignavibacteriota bacterium | reverse complement strand
GGAACTTTTATTGTTAGACTTTTGAATTACATTTATTGGGCTGACAACAATATTTTTATTGTCATTGTTTTTTACAAAATCTATAAATTGGACTAATGTATCTCCAACACATACTTCACCAAAATCAAAAGTAGATTGTATTGCATTAAGATTTCTTAGTAAACCTTTACCACTTACTAATAAATTATATTGATTATCACAATTTATTAGCTTTATAGTATCAACTACATTTCCTGTGTCAATTGGATTAAAAGTTAAGATAATATCTTTGCAATCATTTGGTTTTAAAGTAACTGGAAATTGACCATTTTTCAATTTAAAATTAACTCCAAATGCTAAACTAACACTTGAAATATCAAATTGCATCGAATCTTTATTACAATATTTCAATAAATAAGTATTTTCACTTTCATTAAAAATCAAATTATCATTTGCAATAATTGGCAATGTTGTTAATTTCGGATAGCGAATAGTAAATGAACTATCACTTATATCATTTTCAGGGCTTGTAAGAGTACGATATACTAAAGTCTTATCAGAATTTGCAGAAGTTACTAAAGAGTTGCCAGAAGGTGAATATGCTATATGATTTAATGAACCAATTGAATTATTGAACTTAATTTTTATTTCTCTTGAAATTATATCATAAACTAATATTTGAGGATTAAACTCACTTGAGAATATAAATGAAGTAGAAGTTGGGTTAAATGCCACTCCAACTATATTTGTTTGCACTTCTCTAAATGTATTTATGATTTCACCAGTCTCTAAAAGTACTAAATGTACTTGAGTAAAATTAGTTAAATAAGACTGACATGGAATTGCTATATATTTTCCATTTGGAGATATTAATAAATCATCAGCTAATGGACTATCATCTATTTTAATTGTTCTAATTTTTAAAAAACTTTTCAAATCATAAATTTCAATATCACCATTTAGTAATGCTATTACAGCTAAATTATTTTGTGGGCTTAAATTTACAGTAATAACAGGGTTAGAAAATAATAATTGTTTTTTTGAATTGAATGTAGTTGCATCTAAAACTTCAACAATATTACCAAGAGTAGATGTAACAAAAATACTGTTATTTGTTCTATCTAATTTTGTCTTACCAATTTTAAATTTTATAAAAGGAAAGGAGGTAAACTTACCATTTTCAATATAAGAAATAGTATCTTTACTATTAGTAGCACTATAGCTAATATATGCTTTATTAGGATTATAATAATCAATACCAGTAATATTATAGTCAGTATTTTTGTTTCCCAAACTGTAATTTTTACTCAATACTAAATTTATCATATCCCATTCTTCTAAAGCACCTCTGATTTTTACAGCTAAAAGTTTAGAGGCATCAGTATTATAAGTAATGTTATCAACAACTATATTTTGTACTAAATTTTGCTGGTCTGAAGTTGTTAAAGATTGGGAAACTTTAATTTTTACATTATTACTAATGATATTTGGTACTAACCAATTAAAAACTGAATCTTTTATTTCTAATAATTTGTTCCAATTATTACCTCCATCATAAGATACTTGTACTAATACAGGAATACTCTGAACATGTCCTGCCCATTTAATTTGTATAGATTGGCATGGTATAAATTGTTCACCTCCATTAGGTGAAACTATTCTTAATTGTTGAGTTGGAGGAACTTCATAATAATTACCAAATACTTTAATATGTTTTTTAGCTCCACCATGATAGTGAAATGTTACTACATCATAATAAAGTTTTTTTTCTTTAGGAGAAAAAGTTATGTTTACTATGTTTGGGCTTGAACCATATAAATAGCAAGGAGGTGGGTTTAAGTTTAATGTAGAACCTTCCCACTTAACTGTAAAAAAAGAAGTTGTTGTTGTAATTGAATCTAATTTTACAGGATAATCATTACCATCTAAAGTTTTAATAGGTCTATAATAAATCAAATCAATTTGCTTTGTGAAGTTTTTCCCAACTTCTACAAAACCAAATGAAACATCTCCAAGCTGTTGTCCAGTTTTATTATTTTTTAATAGTATTTGAGGTAAATTTAACTTTAAAGTATCTACTGAAGTTTTTCCTACATAAATATCTTTTGAAGCTAAAATTTCAGCATGGTAAGAGTCAGTAATTAATGTAAAATTCGGTATCCAGTATATTTTCTGCCAATCATCATTTAGAGTTTCAATTTTGATCAAAGGAGTTGAATAATTTTGTTCTAATATGATATAATTTTCTAAGTTTAATTGAGTTTGTTTACCATTGAGATTTGTTTTAATTTCTGCAGTAAAAACTGATTTATCATAACCAGAAAAATTCCTTGAAGTTATGGATATTTGTGAAAAAGTAGAGTGAAGAAAAGATAGCAATAATATAAGAATTAATTTTTTCAATTTAGTTTTTTAGATTAAGTCAAAGGAGTAAATTAATAGACACAATAAATATAAAAAAGTTACAATTTATTATTATATTTATTATTTAAAGTGCATAAACGATTACTGTAATAAATTCATTTATTTATTCATCTTTTTAAAATAAAAAAAGCCTCTCAAGTAAACTTGAGAGGCTTTAATATTAAGCTTTAATTGCTTAAATGAAATCAATTATTACTTAACAACATTAATTGTTTTAGTAAGAACGATATCACCAGCTCTTAAAACTACATTGTATTGACCACTTGCTAATTTTGTTAAATCTACTTCGTAAGAATTATTTCCAGAAGCGTAGTTAGCATCATTAGAGCTTACAGCATTACCATTTATATCATAAATAGTAAATGTTACATTGTTAGCTTGAGTTAAGTTAAAGTTGAAAGTAGTTTTAGTAGATGCTGGATTTGGTTGAGCATCATTTAATTCTACAACACCATTAGCAGAAGCCAAAGTAACAAATTTAGTATCGCTATAAGAGAAGTTACCATTTCTGTCAACCATTCTCAATCTGTAAGCATAAGTATTACCTAATTTAACATTGTAATCAGCAACTGGACCGTAGAATTTAACATCTTTGCTTTGACCAGCTGCAACTAATTCAGCAATTTTATCAAAACTTGCAGCACCAGTATTAGTTACAATTGCTTTTTCTACTTCAAATTTAGATGAATTGATTTCAGAAGCTGTAGTCCAATCTAAAACAACTTTGTTACCTAATCTATTAGCTTTGAAGTCAGATAATTCAACTGGAATAATGTCAGTATTTTTAGCAAAATAATCTACAATACCTCTCATTGCACTTTCTATATCTGTCAAATGTCTCCAATCAACTCCTAAAGTAAGAACATTTCTATCTAAGTTTGTAGTAGCAACACCCATAATTGGAGTACCAGCAACATCAGTAAATTTAAATGCATCACGAGTTAAGCCTGGTAATTGATATACAGTTGAGTTTACAATAGTTGAGTTAACAGCAGTTAAAATATATGGTGAAGCTGATATATCTTTAGTATAAGTATTAGATGGGAAAGATGCAGGATCAATCATCATACCAATGTTTAATTTAAAGTCACGAGCTACATTAATACCAGTTACTCTTTTAGGTACAACTGGAGTACCCCAAGTAACATAATTACCTATTGTTGAAACAGTTGAAGAAGAAGCTCTTAAAATATTAACTCTAAAGTTATCATAAACACTACCACCTGTACTAGTTGTATTTAAAACAGCTTCTTGAGATGCTATTACAAAATTTTTCTTAAACTGGTTAGTACCTGCAGCAGCAATGTAATTAGTAATATCACCAATTTCAAATAATAGAGGAACATCATTGTCTCCATCAACCCAGAAATTAGTAATATAATTATTATAATTCACAGCTCTTGGTTCCCAAGCTAATCTATCAAAGTTATCATAGTTATAAATGCTTGGTGAACCTGGAGTTACAGGATATAATATTTTCCATCCTAATGCAGTAAACCCTTTAGTTAAGTTCATAGCGTTAAGTTTACATCTAACTTGGTCATTTGAAGCAGATGGGTCAGTTGCTGTTACTGATAAATTTTTACCTGAAACAATTATGTTCAAATCTGATTTTTTGATATAATAACGTACAATTTTTGAAATTACATTATTTAAATTATATTCATCAGAACCAGTTTTTACTTCAATTTTGTAAAGTGGAGTAACGTTTGCTTTCATTGAAGTAAAATTAGGAGTAGTTGCTAATAAAGTTGCATACCCAGCATTTCCACCGAAATCAATCAAATCAGCAAATGTTTCTGGAGCAAATGTATTAGTTCCAGTTCCATTAAGTTTGAAATCAACTACAACTGATTCATTAGTTGCTAATGTGATTTTTTGATCTTGAGTTATAGTAGGAGTAGCAGGGAAAGAACCATCAGAATTTTGACGATAAATATTTACTGTTGTATTATAGTCAATTTCAGGTAATTTACCATTATTTCTAATTCTAGTTGTAACATTAGTTGGAGAAGTTGTCATGATGTATTGAGCATCAATAAAAGGATTTCCAGTAGTTAAAGTTTGATAAGCTCTTGGAGAAGTCATAGTAACTACTTCAATATCTTCATTATATAAAGGAGCAGTAAATTCAAATGCACCAATATCGTATCTTTCACCAGAAATTCCACGACCTAATCTATTAATGTCAGTTGATACCCAAGCTAAGTTTTCACCTCTGTTATTTTGTAAAGAGCCTTTACCTAATGCAGGGTTAATAGTCATCATTGAAGGATTAGTAGCTGTAAATGCTAATTCATTACTGAAATTACCATAAAGTGAATTTTCTCCTTGTTTCAACCAAGATTGAACTTGATCTAAAGTTTTGTATTCACCATTGTAACCAGCATAGATAATACCATTTATAGCATCTGTTTCAGTTACTCTCATCAAATCAACATTTGAGTTTGAAGATACTGCATTTCCTGTGTAGAATAAGTTTCTATTAGTTGTCAAACCATTGTTCATACCTGGTTTGATACCTTTGTAATAGATACCTGCTGCTGAATTTGTAGTAGTTACTATTTTAGTATCATTAATATAAATAGAGTTGTTATATAAAGCAGCATTACTTGCTTGTTGAATGCCAATACCATATACATTACCATTAGATACAGCTGTTTCATCTATATAAATTGTATTATTAGCAACCATATCATTTCTGCTGAAGTACGAATTAATAAATGGTGAATTTAATAACATTGCAAATGTTCCACCAACTAAGTTTCTTTCAGTCATGATTGAAATACCAACTCTATTACCATCTACTGTATTACCATTGTTGCTTAATCCCCAAACTGCATTATTCATTACTTTTGAATTTTCAGCATTTTTTGGATATATTTGAGCATCTACACCACCAGTATTGTAAAGTCTTTGTACTGATTCAACTGAAATACCTAAAGCATTTTTAGTTGATTTTATTCCACTAATTTGGTTACCATCTATTGTAATGTCATTGTTATTATAACCAAAACCACCAGAACGTGTGAAACCACCTACTTGAATACCAGAAGCAGTAATTGTAGCACTTCCAACACCAACATTCATAATTCTATTATTTAATATATATGAATTTCTTTCTTGACCTAATGCAATACCTGCTCTAGTAATATTATTAATAAAGTTTCCTTTAAAAGTATTATTATAATTATTATAGTCAGTTAATGTTGTTTTGTTTGCTAAAGTTAATGGACCATATCCAATATCAGCAATACCATAAGCAAAATTTGAAATTTCATTGTTTTCAATTACGTTGTTATAGCTAGGTAAAGTATCTAATTTTAAAGTACCAACTGTTACTGTACCAGAAGTAGCTAAGTAAGATACAATTGAATTATGTAATACAATACCAGATGAGAATAATGCAGTTGATTTGGAACCTACACTTGCATTTGGTGTAAATCCAGGATATGGATCATCATAAACAAATTGACTATTAGAATAAAGCACAGTAGGTAAACTTATAAAACCAGAAGTTGTATTAACTGAACCATTATCAATAACACAATTTTTGATTGCAATGTTTCTACTACCAGCACCTAAGAAAAATGCTGAAGAGTGAGTAGCACCAGTTGGACTATTATTTATATTTACGAATTTGAATGCTTTTTGAGCTCCACCATCAAAAGTTATATACCCATTATTGTTTGCATTTGCTGCAGTTGGGAA
Organism: Ignavibacteriota bacterium; assembly: GCA_043743005.1. Classification (GTDB taxonomy): domain Bacteria; phylum Bacteroidota; class Ignavibacteria; order Kapaibacteriales; family UBA2268; genus JAPLFM01. The sequence continues at coordinate 1,787 of JAYTXK010000169.1, read as the reverse complement.
TGAATTATATACTGAATTTGAATTTGCAGGAGTACCATTTTGACCTAATCTAACTCCAACACCAATATTAGAACTCAAATTGAAAGTAATACCAGATTTATTTCCAGCTAAATTTGCTGCTGGTCTAAAAGTTATATCAAATAATTGTTTTGCTTCTGCATTATATCCAAGACCTAAAATATTTGAAGAAATATCCCAAGCTGAATTTGGACCTGAACCTGATACATTATATATAGGATCAGTAAATTCGAAAGCAACTGGACCTGAAATACCATTATAGTAAATTGCATCCATCATTTCAGTTATTGTGCTAAAGTTTCTATCTGTTTTAAAACCAGCAGCTGTTTCTTTCAAAGAGCCAACTGTGAATACACCAGCTATACCTGATTCAACTGTGAAGTTAACACTCATTGTATCATTTACTGAAACTTGATCTTGAGGTGCAGTTACATAAACTTTAGTATTATAAGTACCAGGGTTTAATATCGAGAATGTTGAATTAAATTCAACTGTTTTAGTATTGTATCTACCTATTCCAATATCAGTAATCAAACCAGTTATTACTGGTGTAGCTAGTTTATCCATTGCATTTGTATTTCTTATTTCCATTTTAATTGGAATATTAGACTGTGGAGAAATACCATTGTTTTTAAATTCTGCTCTTGCTTTATATGTTCTATTAGCAATTAATACATCACCAGAAGCTGGAGCAAAAATTGCATTTACTTGCAATTCCACATCATAAGCTACTTCAAATGTATAAACTGGAGTATTTGGTCTTGGTATAGTATTGTTATAAGGTTCTTGATCTAATCCAACGTCTGTTGATAAATCCAAGTTTACTTGATATGAATCTACTGTATAGTATCTTTTATCACCAAAAGTTATATCAATTTTTTGACCTGAAACAATTGGATCATCTGAATCATGAATATTTTTATCATATGGATAAATCAATGAATCAATCAAAACACCAGATTTATTTCTGATATATGCTTTAGCAGTAAATTTAGTTTGAGTATATTTACCTACATTTTGGTAAGTACCAACAAATTTAATTGTTTGACCAACACCATATTTTGTAAATCTTGGTGCTGAACTTGAAAGAGGAGATACAATAGCCGATGCTGCCATATCATAATCCCAAGCTACTGTAAATAATCTATTAGCTACTCCAGGGCAACCACCACCAGTTGACCACAATTGGAATAACAATTTATATTCACCACCAGATACACCTGTAAAATCACCTGCACCAGTAGTATTATTCACTGGACCTGTAGATAGTGTAGGATTGAATAAATATCTTGTTTTACCATCAGAGTCAGTAATAGTAGATCCAACTGGATTTGTAAGAGTTATTGTATTTGAACTATTACTAGGATTTAAAGCTCTCCAAACAATATTTGTAGATGGAAGTGGACCTTGAATGTACATTTCCATTGTAGAACCAGTCATATTTGAAGCATTAAATTGAATACTTGGTTTTGGATATGGAGTTAAGGTATTAGATCCAGACCATGCTGCATTGTATGTTTTACCAGCTTCTAACAAAGTAAAATCTTCTACTTTTACTTGAGCATTATTAACTGTAGTATAAATAGGAGTATCGGTAGGTATAGATTTAGGTGCATCTGGTTGTACAGTTATAACATAATCTTCTACTTCACCATAGCAATATCCCCATCCATAATAATCATAGTTAACATAACAAGCATTACTAGCACCAGCTGGGCAATAGTAATAACCAGTTATAACACGCATTCTTGTATCACCAATTGGGCTTG
>JAYTXK010000168.1:0-1946 GCA_043743005.1 Ignavibacteriota bacterium | reverse complement strand
CTGTCGCAATTTTCCTAAAATTTTAACAAGTTAAAATTGGGGAGGAGGGAACCAATACAAAAAAATAGCATATTCACTGCAATTACTGCAAAGAATTTAATTAAGTGGTTAATTAATAATAGAGTTACAATTGCAGTGGATATTGTATTAAAATTCCCCTTTTTTTAGAAGGGGTGGATTTTTAAACAAAGTTTAAAAAGACGGGGTAGTTTAAAATGCTCTTTGAAAAGCAAATATCAAACACTTGATTTCTCCCTTATGGTCGAAATGACACGAAAAAAGTGTGTAATTTACTGCAAAGGGTCAATCGACCCATGCAAAGAAATTTATTAAGTGCTTGATAAATTAAGGAGTTGCAATTACAGTAGATATTGTATTATTAGTTCTTTGAAAAGCTAAATATATTAAAATTTTGTTATGAATTTAAATATATTGAAGAAAGTTTATTTACAAACCTGATATTAAGTAAAATCTACCAATTTCAATTTCAAACTCTTCACCATATATATTAACAAAAGTAAAAGTACCTTCCATAGTCCCCCATTTTGTATCAAGTGGACAGTAACTTGTGTAATTGAACGAATCACCTGATTTTAATATTGGAGTATAACCAACAACTCCCGCTCCTTTGATTTCTTCAGTTTCACCTTCGGAATTAATAATAATCCAATGACGTGAAATCAATTGCATAGTTACAGCACCAATGTTCTTAATATCAATTCTGTAAGAAAATAAGAATTCTTTTTCAGAAAATGAGGACTTTTGATTATCTATAAATTCAGGTGAAACAACTACTCTTATATTGTGAGTAATTGTTTCATAAAATTTGTTTTTGCTGTTGTTTTCCATTTTTAGAAAGGTCTTTGAGTAGCCATATAATTTAATATGTCAATATCAGTCAAAATAGCAGTTATTTTATCTTCATTTGAAACAAAAACTGTTTTTTTATTTAAAAGGGCATTTGCAACTTTTTCTAATAAATCATTTGCATCTACTAAAATAAAATTATTTTCTAAGCCAATAGTAATATTATCATTTAAGCTAATTTGACTTTCAAAAAGTGGACGAAGTAATTTAGATTCAGATACCATACCAACAAGCTGGCTTCCTCTATATACAGGTATTTGAGATATATTATGTACTTTCATTAATTGCACAGCATCTCCGACTGTTTGCGTATCTTCAATTGAAATTAATGGCATTTCTACTTTACCCAACACATTTAAAACTTCTCTTATCGTAGCATTAAATGAATTATCCCAATAGCCATTATCACGCATCCAGTCATCATTATATATTTTCCCAGTATATCGATTGCCTGAGTCTGGTAATATAACTATAATTCTTTTTGGTTCTTTAAGTTTTTGTGCATATTTAATTGCTCCAACTACAGCAGATCCAGAGCTACCACCAGCATAAATTCCTTCTTTAGTAAGTAAGGCACGAGTCATCAAAAATGATTCTTTATCTTCAACTACAACCATTTCATCAATTATACTAAAGTCTAAATTACCTGGGAAAATATCTTCTCCAATCCCTTCAATTACATAAGAATGAGCTTCTACTACTTTATTTGTTCTAAAGAACGGTTCTAAAATTGATCCAACTGGGTCAACACCTATTATTTTAACATTTGGCATTACTGATTTCAAGTATTTCCCAGTACCAGAAATGGTCCCTCCAGTTCCGACACCACAAACTAATACATCAAAATCTCCTTCAGTTTGTTCAAATATTTCAGGTCCTGTTGAATGGAAGTGAGCATTTTGATTATCTAAATTATAATACTGATTTGCATAAAACGAATTTGGAGTAGTTTCTGCAAGTCTTCTACTTACGCTATAATATGAACGAGGATCATCAGGCTCTACATTAGTAGGTGTAACAATTACTTTAGCACCAAATGCTCTTAGATTATTTATTTTTTCAATAGACTGTTTGTCTGG
>JAYTXK010000167.1:0-4739 GCA_043743005.1 Ignavibacteriota bacterium | reverse complement strand
GTTTAGCATTTTGACTTTTTTTTATAAGGTATCTATTTTTTTGATATATATTTTATTTTGATAATTTTAACTATTTTTTCTTTTTAGTATGTTAAGATTTGATTAAGTTTGTAAAATTAGATTTATAAACAGTAATATTCGAGGTATATATGAATTCAAAATTACAAATTACAATATTAAAATTGTCTTTGTTTTTATTTACTATCACTACTTTTTTTGCTTATTCTGAAGAATTAATTAACCAAAAAAAATATGTATTTGTTGAAAATAAAGGTCAATTCCCAGCTAATATAAAATATGTAGGATATGGTAATAACTCAAAAATATTATTAACAGACGATGCTATTTTATATGATTTTAATTTGAGAGATGAAAATAGCTTTAAAGGTCATGTAATTGAAATGAAATTTTCAGGAAGTAATAAATTAAATAAAGTTGAATTAGGTATTTCCGAAAGTAAAAGAAATTATTTTATAGGGAATAATCAAAATAAATGGATTTATGGAGTTAAAGAGTTTTCAGAAATATCTATCAAAAATGTTTATAATGGAATTGATACTAAATTATATTTTGATGAAGGAAATCCAAGGTATGATTTTATAATTAATCAAAACGCTGACCCAAGCCAAATTTCTATTAGTCTAAATGGTCAAGATGATTATTATGTAAATCAACAAAATGAAATTATTTTAAAAACTTCTTTAGGTGAAATAAAACATTCAAAGCTATTATCATATCAAAATATTAATAATAATATAACAACTGTTAAAAGTAAATTCATGATTAACAACGGTTTTATCAAATTTGATGTTGGTGATTATGATAAAAGTAAACCATTAGTAATTGATCCAATAGTAGTTGCAAGTTATTTAGGTGGCAGTTCTATCGATGAAGCTAAATCTGTAAAATCGATTGGAGATACTTCTTATGTAATTGCTGGTTGGACAGAATCAGCTGATTTGGTATCAATTGTTGGCTCGTATCAAAGTCAATATGGATTAAATAGAGATGCTTTTGTAGCTAAATATAAAATTATAAATGGGAATTTATCACTTTTAGTAACAACTTTTTTAGGTTCAGCTGGAAAAGATGAAGCAAAAGCTATAGATATTGATTTTGAAGGGTCAATCTACATAGCTGGTAATACTACATCAAGTGATTTCCCTAATGTTAATGGACTTAACAATGTTTATAAAGGTCTTTCTGATATGTTTGTTACTAAATTTTCATCAGATTTAAGTAAAGTTTTAGTTAGTAACATTTTTGGTGGAACTTCAGATGACTTTTTGAATTGTATGGTTGTTGATACTAAGGCTGCTGTGCTATTTGGTGGTCAAACTTCTTCAAGTAATTATTTTACAAAAGCAAGTGTTCAACCTAATATCAAACTTAGAAGTGATGGGTTTATTACTAGATTAAATGAAAATGGAAAATTAATTGATTTTTCTTCATTTCTAGGTGGTTCAGATGATGATGTTTTAAATGCAATTGCACTTTTCCCTAATGGCGATATTGGATTAGTTGGCTCTACTTTATCAACTGATTTTACGATTTTTCCTAATGTTTATGTTGCTCCTAAAATATTTCCACCAGATCCTGGATATACTCAAAAACCTTATGATGATTCTCATAATGGTGGATGGGATGTATTTATAGCAAAAATATCTGGTGATGGATCCTCTTATGACTATTCTTCTTTTTTTGGTGGAAGTGGAGATGACTTTGGTAAATCTGGAATTGGATTATTAGATGGTACTTTATTATTTGCTGGTGAATCAAAAAAAGAAACACAAACAGCTAAGTTTCCAACTTCAGATTCTCCATTTCAAAAAGTAAATAAAGGTGGATTTGATTTGTTTTTAGCTCAAATGGGTGCAGAAGTAGTAACAACTGGAAAAAATAAGAGCCAACTTTTAACTTTTTCAACTTTTATTGGTGGAGCGGGTGATGAAGAACTAAGTTATATAACAACAAATAGTTTAATAGGCAGTATTTGTATGGTTGGTAGAACTAAATCTTCAGATTTTCCAAAAAAATTACCAAGTGGAGAAACTTCAAAATACGCAGGTGGCTATGATGGATTTATTTGTGAAATGAATAATTCTGGAATTGCTCAAATATATGGTGCTTTATTTGGTGGTGCGAATGATGATGCTATTAATTCAATTAGTTATGATATTTATGGTGATTTTTATATTGCTGGTTCAACTCAGTCTTCAAATGTTACTTCATTTGGAAGTTCTACTATAAATGGGACTTCTGATGCATTTTCAGCAAAATATGTTGTTGGTTCATTAGGTATTACTAGCCCTTCTCCAGGTGGTACATATTGCAATGGTTCAAATTTAAATATTGATTGGGCTTCTCAAGATTTAAGTAACAATGGATTTATTTTAGAATTAGGTAGAAAAAGTACTAATACTTTCACTACTCTTGCATCTAAAATTAAAATTAGTCCTTTCAGTTGGAAAATTCCAAATAATATTACTCCAGCTAATGATTATTATATCAAAATATCTCACCAATCAGGAGCAGTTTCTAATTTAAATGGAACTTTTAAAATTAATTCACCACCTATAATTAATTCTATTTTATTAGATAAAAGCAGTAGTACTTTTATTTGCGAAGGAAAAACAATTAAAATAATTGCTGATGCAACTGGATCTAATTTAACTTATCAATGGAAATTGAACGGAAAAGACATTCCTAATTTAACTTCAAATACTCTTACAGTTGACAAAGCAATGCCGATAAATTCAGGCGACTATTCAGTTATTGCAAAAGGAGAATGTGCACCCGACCCAGAATCTAAAATATTAACTATTCAAGTTGAACCAAAAGCTAAATTTCAAAATCAATTAGCTGACGCTCAAATGGAAACTGGAAAAGAATTTATTTTAGTAGCAACTTCAGTTGGAAGTAATTTGAAATATAAATGGCAAAAAGATAATAATGATATTATTGGTCAAACTACAAATATTCTATTAATAACAAAACCTGTTGCTGCTGATGCTGGTAAATATAGATGTATTGTTGAAGGACAATGTGGAAACGATACGACAAATCAAGCTAATATAACATTAAAAGCTTTAGGTGATGTTTATTATTCAAATGAAAAAAGTGATAAAATTACTTTTAGATATTTAAGTGAAAACTCAATCACTATACAGTTGTGTAATCTATTAGACGGTAATGTTAGACTAAATTTATATAATACAAATGGACAATTAATTTCAAACTTATTAGATCAAAATTATTACTATGGTGTATTAAGTTGTGAATTAAATACTGAAAATTTAACAACTGGATTATATTATTTAAAACTTGAGAATGTGAATCAAAGTACACTTAAAACAATTCAAGTTATTAAGTAAAAAAATTAGTTTCTTAAAATTTACATAGCCATAAATCATATTTGTGGCTATTTTTATGTATAATTACTACAGATATTTAAAAAAATAAATATATTTTAATATTTTAATTACAAACTCATCTTTAAGTTAGTTTTTTTTATAAGTTTATTATTGTTATTTTTGCAATTGTATTATAATACAAACTTAATTCAAAGTTTTGTTTAAATTTCTGAAAAGGAAAAAAGTGGCATCTAAATTTACATTAGATTTTGAAAGACCAATAATTGAATTAGAAAGTAAAATTGAAGAAATGAGAAAGCTTGGAGAAACTCTTGACTTAAGCGATCAGATAATTAGTCTTGAAGGAAAAGTTGAAGATTTAAGGCTAAATATATATAGGAATTTAACAAGATGGCAAAGAGTTCAAATTGCAAGACATCCAGAAAGACCAATTTCCTTAGATTACTTTCAAAACATTTTTGAAAATTTTACAGAATTACATGGTGATAGAAAATTTAAAGATGACCCCGCTATTATAGGTGGTATGGCTCAGCTTAATGGTCATAATGTAATGGTTGTTGGTCATCAAAAAGGAAGAGATACTAAGTCTAATCTATATAGAAATTTTGGAATGCCTAATCCAGAAGGATATAGAAAAGCTGAAAGACTATTTAAAATGGCTGAAAAATTTGGTAATCCGATTATTACTTTTCTTGATACACCCGGAGCTTTTCCCGGTATTGAAGCAGAAGAAAGAGGACAAGCTGAAGCCATTGCAAATAATTTAAAACTTATGTCACAAATCAAAGTACCAATAATTGTTGTTATTATAGGTGAGGGTGCTTCTGGCGGAGCAATTGGAATAGGAATAGGTGATAGAATTTTAATGCTCGAAAACGCTTGGTACTCTGTTATTTCTCCTGAATCTTGCTCTAGTATCCTTTGGAGAAGTTGGGATTATAAAGAGCAAGCTGCTGAAGCATTGAAATTAACAGCTGAAGATTTGATAAAATTTAATATTATTGATTCTATTATAGAAGAACCAATTGGTGGAGCACATCAAAATCATCAGCAAATGTTTTCAATTTTGAAAAATGTCTTAACAAATGAATTAAAAGATTTATTAGCAAAGCCAAAAGCTTCGATTTTAAAAGAACGCAGAAAGAAATTTCTAAGTATGGGAGTTTGGTCAGAATAGATGGATGCTATTAAACACATTATAGACTTTATTTTACATATTGATAAGCATTTAGCTGAAATTGTTACTCAATATGGCAATATTACTTATGGGATTTTGTTTCTTATAGTTTTTTGTGAAACTGGATTGATAATTCTTCCTTTTTTACCTGGTGATTCTCTACTTTTTGCTACTGGATCTCTTGCTGC
>JAYTXK010000166.1:0-2356 GCA_043743005.1 Ignavibacteriota bacterium | reverse complement strand
TATACAAGTAAATAAAAAAAAAGTCAACTTTTTTGAAGTTGACTTTTTAAAAATAATTTATGAAAATTAATATTTTATAAACCTTTTTTCTTCTTAACTTCAGCAATTATCCAAGCAGCCATAGCTTTGGCTTCAGCTGGTTTTAAGCCTTGATTTGGCATACCACCTGGGAATTCAGCTGGGTTTTTTGGTGAAGGATTTAAAATAAATTTAACCATTTCGTCTTCTTTTCCAATGTATTTAAGTGCAACACTGTTATAAGGCGGAGCTGCCATTTTTACATCAAATTTATGGCAAGCACTACACTTACTTTTGTAAATTTCTTCAGCATTTATTACTATAGGTTTTTCATCTTTTTTATTCGATTCAGTTTCAATTTTTGTATGTTCTGCTGCCAATTTCATTACATTATCTTGAACAGTTGTTCCAAATGCTGTTTGCTCTTTAGTAACATAGAATGTAATTGCAATAAAAAACATCCAAAAACCTAAGCCAACATTTGAATTTCTATTTTCTTTGATAAAACTATAAAGTAACTGTGCAGAAATAATAATAAAGAAACAAGTAGCTACTGCATAAATAAAATAACTGCCACTTAAAGCATTTTTAGGAGTTGAGATTACAGTTAAAGCCAAAAGAAAAGGCAAAATATAAGTGCTTGATAATGCAATTCTTGAAATTGTTTTTTTGATAAAACTTGCATATTCTTTATCTTCGTAGTTTGTACCACCTTCAAATGAAAAGTTTACATATAGGAAAGTCAACCCTGAGAACACTAAACCAAACAAAGTGAAAAATAAGAATTTAAATTGAACAGCACCACTAAATATAATTGGAAATATTCCTTCATTCCACAAACTTTGATCGGTCGCTAAGTTGATACTTGAAATAAAGAACCAATTAGCAAAAGTAAGTATTATCAATGACCACATTGCTAAAGTGCCGTTATCATTAGTGTTAGTTTCTTCGTATTCTTTAAGTTGATGGTCATTAGAATTTACTTTATTTAAAACACCTGAAAGTAATAGTGATTTTTTATATACATAAATTAAAGCAGTTCCAATAGACAAGAACAATAATGAAATTACCATATATACTAATACATTATTAGTAGTACCATGTAGTAATTGAGTATAAAGTAAAATTATTCCAATAAGGGGAGCTATTCCCATACCCAACCAAATAGTCGGAGCTTGAGTTAAATTTTCAATTAAATCTCTTGATAATCGATTATATTTTGAATCATTACATTTCTTAAACAATCTATTATAATAAGCTGATAGAATTGTAGTACCATAAAGTACGGAAGAATAAGAAATGAATAGCAACATAGCTAGAATAAGTAATATTCTAAGTAAATTCAAGTGAGGCTCTGAAACGGGAATAACTAATTTATCTAACAATTCCATAATTAATACCTTATATAATTTAGCTTATTAATCTATTTATTGATAATATAAGCAATACAACTAAAACGTAAATATTTAATTCAGTAAAAATGCCAAAATAGCCATTTCTATTTAGTACTTGTGTTATTACTTTTCTTGATCTAATTGAAAGTACTAACCCTAAAACAAATAAAATTGTAAGAACAATTAAATCTTTTGTGAAACTAAAATAAGGAATAATTACTCCACAAGTAACTAAAGCAATAATCCAAATATATGTTAACCTTTTTAAACTAATTGGTCCAATAATATTAGTTAAAGTAGGATAATCAGCTTTTTTATAATCTTCATCATATATCAATAGTAGCAACCAAAAATGAGGTATTTGCCAAATAAATACAAATAATGCTAAAAATACAATTGTTGGATCTAATAAATACCCTCCAGCACAAGCCCAACCAATCATTGGTGGGATTGAACCAATTACAGAACCAGGTATTACTGCCAAAGATGAAACTCTTTTTAATGGTGTATATAATATATTATACCAAAAAAGTGCAGCTACTCCTAATAAAAAACAATCCCAATTTGTAAATGTAACTAATATCCATAAGCCAAAAAGTACCAAAATGGAAGCAATTGCAAAACCTTGAGTTGGAGTTATTCTACCATCTGCAATAGGTCTTTTCATTGTTCTAGTCATTAAAGCATCATATTTTCTTTCTTGAAAATGATTGAAGGCAGAAGATCCACAAGAAAGTATAAATACACCTAATGAAACAATTAGCATATCAACATCTAATCTACCTTTAAAAAGCAAATAACCAACTGCAGTAGTAAAAGTTACTGATACAGTTATTCTTACTTTTGAAAGTTCAAGAAGAATAGTCAAATATTCTTTTAATTTTGTTTTCATAGAACTTTTAAGAATCCTTTAGATAAAATAAAAACCATATTATAAATATTAT
>JAYTXK010000165.1:0-5529 GCA_043743005.1 Ignavibacteriota bacterium | reverse complement strand
AACGAGGTGGGGTTCTTAATTCGTTTTTTGAAATACTAATACCAAACTCTTGACTTCTCGGAGTGACGAAAATAAACAGCGTAATTCACTGCAAAACACCGCAAATAATTACGTAAGTCATTGAAAAAAAAGAAAGTGATTTTGCAGTAGATTTTCTCCTTTATCGAAAAGGAGATGCCAGATTACTGACATAGGGTTTTCTTAATTCGCTCTTTGAAATAAAAAAACTCTAACAATTTATTTTATTCTAATCAAAATCTACAAGCCTTAAAAACAATATATTTTTCGTAATTTTGTAATCTTATAAATTATGAAATCAAAACTGGAGCTTTTTTAGAATGTGGAAACAAAGAACTGCTAATTGTGGTGAATTAAGACTTGAAAATCAAACTCAAAATGTAATATTAAATGGTTGGGTTGCTACTGTGCGTGATATGGGTATGTTAATATTTATAGATTTGAGAGATAGATATGGAATTACTCAATTAGTAGTTGAAACTGATAATTCGCCTGAACTTGCCAATAAAATAAGAGAAGCAAAAACTGAATTTGTAATCTGGACTTCTGGTTTGGTTAGAAAAAGAGAAAACCCAAATCAAAAAATCCCAACAGGATTAATTGAAATCTTAGTTGAAGATTTTGGAATAATAAATAGATCTGATTTACCTCCATTTGAAATTATTGATGATCTTACTACTTCCGAAGAGCTAAGACTTAAATATAGATATTTAGATTTGCGTCGCCCAGTTTTGCAAAATAATTTTATAATTAGAAACAAACTATATCAAATTACTCATCAGTATTTTTATGAAAATAATTTCTTAGAATTAGAAACACCTGTTTTAATGAAATCTACTCCAGAGGGTGCAAGAGATTTTTTAGTGCCAAGTAGAATAAATAAAGGTAAATTTTATGCTTTGCCACAGTCCCCACAGATTTTCAAACAAATTTTGATGATTGCTGGATATGATAGGTATATGCAAATCGTAAAATGTTTTAGAGATGAAGATTTAAGATCCGACCGTCAACCTGAATTTACTCAAATAGATGTTGAAATGTCCTTTGTGAATCAAGATGATATTCTTAAAATAACTGAAGGATTCATAATCAAACTTTGGAAAGAAGTTTTAGGAATGGATGTACAAACTCCATTTAAGAGAATGAGCTATTTTGAAGCTATGAGCAAATATGGCAGTGATAAGCCTGACCTTAGGTTTGGAATGGTATTAAATTCAATTAAAGATGAAGTAAAAAATGCTGAATTTAAAGTTTTTGCAGATGTAATAACATCTGGAGGCGAAATTGCAGCACTTAATGCAGTAGGCTGTGCAAACTTCTCACGCAAGCAAATTGATGACTTAACCGACTTTGCTAAAAAATATGGTGCTAAAGGCTTAGCTTGGATTAAAATAGAAAATGGCGAAATAAAATCTCCAATTGCAAAATTCCTTTCTGAATCAGAAATAAGCTCCATTATCGAAAAAACTCAAGCGAAAGATGGTGATTTAATATTAATTTCGTCAGATAAATGGACTCGATGTTATACAATTCTTGGTGCTTTAAGGCTTGAAATTGCTAAAATTAAAGGTATAATGGCAGAACTAAAAGGTAAATTTAGTTTCCATTGGGTAGTTGATTTTCCACTTTTTGAACATGATGAAGAAAGTAATCGATATTTTGCTATGCATCATCCCTTCACTAGTCCTAAAATTGAAGATTTGACATTGCTCGAAACTGACTTAGGGAATGCTCGAGCAATTGCACACGATTTGGTTATCAATGGTGCAGAAGTTGGAGGTGGAAGTGTGAGAATACATGATAGTAGTGTTCAGCAAAAAATGTTTGAATTGCTTGGCTTAAGCAAGGAAGATATTGAGAGTAAATTTGGCTTTTTGATAGAAGCATTGAAATATGGAGCTCCACCACATGGAGGAATAGCATTAGGTTTGGATAGACTTGTGATGACTTTAGCAGGAACAGAAAATATTAGAGATGTTATAGCATTTCCTAAAACTACTTCTGGCTTATCTCTAATGGATGGCTCTCCTTCTATAGTTGATGAAGCACAATTACTTGAATTAGGAGTAGGGGTATTGAAAAAAGCTGAGTAATTTTGGGTTAAACACTATAATATTTTTCAAGTTTTAAAGATAAAAAAAGCAAATCATAATATAAAAGCCACCCAATAATTTGAGTGGCTTTTTTAAATTTAAAACCAAATGGCTATTAAATTACCATTTCACAATATTAAATTAGTTATCTATACCTTGAGCTTCCATCTGACTTAAAGCTTCAGTCATTTCTGTTTTCATACCAAGTTCATTTTGTAAAGTAGCAATTTCTTTCATTAGCTGTTGAGCAATCTGACTATTTATAGCACTTCTTTCAGCATATAGCTTAGCCATTAATTCATTAGCTTTGGCAAGTGCTGCTTTAGCACCTAATTTAGATTTTACTTCAGCTATTTCAAGTCTTAAAATATCAGAAGAAGTAATGATCATTGCCTGCATTACTCTTCTAGCATCTTCACTATCAGGAGAGCTTTGCACTTGGCTCAAAAACATTTTAATTTTTGATTGAAGTTTATTCAATATATCTCTCGCACCTGCATAATCACCTTTCATTTCATAAAGTTGTGATGAAACATTATAAGGTCCTTTATACCTCAAAGTAACTTCACCACCAAGATATTCTTTTTCAAGTTTTGGATTACTAATTACAGAAAGTGAAGATTTAATACCTTGTTCAGCATATACATTTGCTTTAGCTTTTTGACCTAAGTTGTTATAAAGCTGAGCAAATCTATGAGCAAAATCAAATCCAAGTGGGAATTGAGCAACTGATATTGTCTTTTCTAATGTATTTAATGCTGCTATTGCACCAATTGTATCTGCTTTTTCTAAAACTAATGAAGTAGCATAAGTATAATACAACATTCTATATGTATTTGTCAATCTTCGATGAACTGGGTCATAATATACTGAAGGATTATTAAGATTTCTCATTTTGAAACCATACTTAGGAGTTGTACTAAAATTAGATGTATTATCAAGATTCATTAAACATTTTTTCATTACATCTAAGTTTATTGATTCGCCTCCAGCTGACTTTTGTTGGACAGGGCAAACTCTTAATACCATTCCTTCATAACGCATAAAATTATCCAAACCACAATAATTTTCACTACTCATAGTATTAGCAAAGTATATTGGTCTTTCAAACTGTGTTTGTTCTAATATTTCTTTTATCAATTTATCTTGAACTTTATATAAGTAAACATCTTTACCTTCTTGTTTACCATAAGGAGTTCCTACAAATCTACTTGTAAAGATCCCTGCATTTATTATTGAAGTGTCTTTTGTAAACTTAGCTAAAGTTTCTTTTTTAATTGGAATTCTCAATGTTTGAACAGAATTAAAATCATAGCTCAAAGCCCTTGTATCCGATTCTTCATCAACTCTCAAAGACATATCATTAAAAGTTAAAGGTACTTTCTTTGAGTTCCAAGGCATTTGATTTTTAAGTTGGTCCACATACCAAAGAGTATTACCTAAGCTAAGGTTAACTATCCTTATATCACGTCTTACTCCCATTACATCTTGTAAAAACCAAAGAGGAAAAGTATCGTTATCGCCATTTGTAAATAGGATTGCATCTTGTTCAGTTGATTGTAATATATTATATGAATAATCAAAAGGAATAAAGTTCCCTGATCTATCGTGCATCTTCCAACCACCCATAGCCATATTTAAAGGAACAATCAGCATTGCAACACCAAATACAGCAGCTGCAATATCAGTTCTAATTTGCTTTACATCAATTTGTTCGATTATGCTATAAGTTCCTAATCCAATCCACAAGCACCAAATTAAAAATGCCCCTGTATAGAAATAGTCTCTTTCTCTTGGTTGAGGGTCTTGCTGTTGCTGTGCAATTGCAGCGAGTACACCCATCATAAGGAACATCACCATAAATACAAAAGCCATTTTTGGATCTTTATAGAAATGGAAAAACATACCTATAAATCCAAATATTAATGGAATTGCGAAAAACCTAATTGGGAATAAATGAGCATATCCATTTGAATTATTAAGTTCATTTGACTCATCTTTTGATATGAAAGCCCAACCTGCATCTTGTTCATCAGAGGAACGACCAGCATAATTCCAAAACAAATATCTAAAGAACATATGATTCATTTGATATTTGTATAAGTACTTTAATTCACCTACAAAATCAACATTATCCCAATCATTACCGTTTATTGAATTGCCATCTTTTCTTTTAATTTCTTTTTTACTTGGTTGGCTCCAAGGACCATAAACATATTCTCCATTTTCATCTTTTGAATTGTAGTTTCTAATAAACATATCTTCATTTTTAACTCTACGAGGCCAGCTTGGTTCATCGCCGTATTGTTCACGACCTAAATATGAAGCAAGTTTGCTAAAAGTTTTTGGTTCATTTTCATTCATAGGAGGATTTGAATTTGAACGAATTAAAATTTGAGTATAAGTTGTATAGCCTAAAAGTAATACTAAAAGCATTGAAGTTGACAAACTAAGTAATTCATTTTTAGATTTTTTTGCATAATAGAATAGTACTCCAATACCAGCAATAACCAACATAGTGATATATCTTAAGGCATCGCTATTTTCCATAGTATATTCTCTTGCTTCGTTTCTACCTGGTGTATGCCCTGCAAGCAAAGCCGGAATAGACTTAACAATAGTTGGATATATGATATAAAATATTACTAATCCAATTACAGATGCAATTACAAATGATTTGATTTCAAATTTATATTTTCTAAAATATACTAAATAAACAATTGAAAATATTGTTAATACAGCCAAAAGGTGAACACCTGTTGAAAGTCCTATAACATAGGCTATTAGTAGTAAAAACCGTTCATGACCGGGATTATCAGCTTCTTCATTCCATCTCATCATTAAGTAAACTACTATACATACAAATAATGTAGCCATAGCATAAACTTCTGATTCAACACCATTGAACCAAACTGTATCACTAAATGTAAAAGCTAATGATCCAACTAAAGCTGACCCAAATGTAGCAATAGCACTACCCATATCTTCAATTTTACCTCTGTAATTTTTAATTACCATAACTATAATATGATACAGAAAAAAAGAAGTAAAAGCAGTTGAGAATACAGAAACTAAATTTACTTTCCAAGCAGCTTCACCAAATGGAACAAGCAAATGAAATAATTTGCCAATCATTAAGAATAGTGGAGCCCCCGGAGGGTGAGGCACTTGTTGCCAAACTGTTGCAGCAGTAAATTCGCTACAATCCCAGAAAGGGACACTTGGTTGAGCTGTTATCCAATATACAGCAACAGTAATTAAAAGTGCTACAAAACCAAAGGTTCTGTTCATTTGTTTAAAATCCATAGATTAAAACCATTGAAATGTTAATAATTAATTTTTAAATTTATAAAACTTTTTCTAAAATAGCTTACCATAATCTTACAATTTACTAAAACTCTCAAATTTAAACTTATAA
>JAYTXK010000164.1:0-2283 GCA_043743005.1 Ignavibacteriota bacterium | reverse complement strand
CGAAAAAATTGGCCAGGGTAAAGATAACAGCCGTAAATTCCTCAAAGACAATCCCGAAATGGCGCAGGAAATTGAAGCTAAAATTCGCGTTATTGTCGGATAAATAAATTTACTTTTTTCCCAAATTGCTCATTAAAAATAAATTCAGATATAGAAAAAACTAAAAATTTAATTGAGTATTTTAATATTGAATCTGAAATAATAGAAAGACCTGTATGTTGTGGTGCAGCTGGTGATAAAGGCATTTCATTTCCAGAAATAACAAAAAGTGCTTTTGAAGGTATAGATTTAAATTTATTTAAAAATAATTGTTATTCATCAAACATTTCTTGCGAATTAAGTATAAATACTTATATAGGAACAAACTTAAAATCATTAATTTATATTTTTATTTAGTATTTTTTTAATAATGATTAATTTAAAAAAAAATCTTATCTTTGTAATTACTTAATTTTCATCTAACTAATCAATATTATGGAAAACTCCTTCATAGAAAATATTAACATAAGCCAAAAGAAACTTTTAATTGTTGACGATAATCCATTGAATTTAAAAGTACTAGATGAACATTTTAAAGGATTTGGATTTAAGATATTAATTTGCAAATCAGGTAAATTAGCAATTGAAATATGCAAAGAAGAACTTCCTGATATGGTATTATTAGATATAATGATGCCTATGATGGATGGCTTTGAAGTAATAGATGAATTAAAAAAAAATAAATTAACCACTGATATTCCTATTATTTTTCTTACAGCTAGAACTCAGACTGATGATATTGTTAAGGGTTTTTCTAAAGGTGCAGTTGATTATATAATGAAACCTTTTAATCCTGAAGAGTTGACTGTAAGAGTAACAACTCATCTTAAAATGAAAGAGATGAGAACAAAACTCGAAGATCAAAATAGAAAATTAGTTGAATTGAACAATGAAAAAAATCATTTTTTAGGTATAGCAGCCCATGATATGAAAAATCCTATTTATAGTATTTCAATGTTGGCAAAAGCAATACAAGATGATAAGAATATAAATAGAGATGATATTGAAGACTTTACATCTGATATTATTACTACATCTGATAGAATGTTAGTTTTAATAAAAGAATTGTTGGATATAAATGCAATTGAACAAGGATTTATGAAGTTTGACAAAATTAACTATGATATATTAGAAAGTGTTTCATCTATTTGCGATTTGTATTCTGAAAGAGCAAATTTAAAAAATATTAATATTAATTTTAAACCAATAAATGATAGTTACTATATATACACTGACAAAAGAGTAGTTTTTCAAGTATTAGATAATTTATTATCCAATGCAATTAAATTTTCAAACTTCAATAAAAATATTTTTATAAATATTTCTGATGAAAATGATAAAATTAAAATTAGTATAAAAGATGAAGGACCTGGCATAAGTAATGAAGATATGACTAAGTTATTTATGAAATTTAGCAGGCTATCAGCTCAGCCAACTGCTGATGAAAGCTCAACTGGATTAGGTCTTTCCATTGCAAAACAATATATAGAAGCTCTTGAAGGGAAAATATGGTGTGAAAGTACAATTGGTGAAGGTGCAAATTTTATTTTTGAATTACCAAAAAACAATTAACTTTCTTTTTTAACAAAAATACTACCTAATATTGGATCATTAGCAGAATGATTAACTATAAGATTTATTGAACTTTCAGTTAAAACTTTTTCTTTTGGTACAAGTTTCAATCCATTATATGAATTTATATCTCTAGTAAGAGTCATTCCTTCTTTCAAATCACTTAAGCCAATAGCCAATTCATTTGGATTATAATTTTCTCTAGTTTCAGTTCGTAAGTATTGGTCAAATAAATATGCAAACCTATGATCATAAAGTCTTTTTCCTTCATTTTGGATTTCTTCAATTAAATGTTCAGCATTTTTATATCCTCGAGCAAATTCTTCTTCAAAATCAAGTACAACTCTAATTAATCGAGATTCAATCGGAATTTGCCATGCTTGAAGTTTGTCTGGCATTCCACTACCATCTATATTTTCATATACATGTAATAATATTTCTGCAACTTCTTTAAACCTTGATGATTTTGATAAAACATCATAAGCTTTAAATGGAATTTGACCCATAATTGGGTTAGATAATGCACCATTAATAAACATATGAGATTTTGTTAAATTATCTGGTAAAACAAATCTACCAAGTGTACAAATTTTAGAAGCAAATCTTAAATGATCCATTCTAATATCAATAGTAGATTCAAAATTATTTGCTATCCATCTTGTTGCGTCATTC
>JAYTXK010000163.1:0-15063 GCA_043743005.1 Ignavibacteriota bacterium | reverse complement strand
TTGGATTTTCTTTCATTATGATTTTAAGTGCTTCAAGCCCATTCATAATAGGCATTTCAATATCCAAAGTAATTACATCTGGCATTAGCTCTTTAGCTTTTTCAATCGCTTCTTTGCCATTGCTTGCTATACCTATTACTTCAATTTCATCAGTAGTAAGAAATTTACTGAATGTAGATCTCAAAAAAGATGAATCATCAACTATCAAAACTTTAATTTTATCTGTCATATTTTTAAAAATTTTTAAAATAAGAAGCCACCTTTAGTGGTAGCCTCTTAAATCAAAAGTAAAGTCAAATTTGTTTCTAATGTGGTGTTACGTCTATTGTTGCACATGGTGGAGTTCCAAATAACCATTTACAAAAATAAATTTCTTTAGCAGCACATAAAACATTACCTGAACTGTCTAACAACTCTACCTTATACCAAGTGCAAATTACATATGGTGGAGTATTTGGATCAAAGCTCAATGGATTTAAAACAATAGTATATGGATTTGGAGTTCCGTTACTAATATTAATCAAAGGCTCTTCAACTAAATTATCCTTATTTGGACCTTTTGAAATTCTAATTTTTGAAACACAATTTGCTGACTCAACTAATTTATCTAAATAAACTATAGCATCACTGCACCCATCAATTAATCTAAAATCATACATATCACAACAGGAGATACAATCAGTTGGCATATTAACTTCTTTGGTGCATAATAAATTCCCACTTTCATCATAGACATCCATTCTAAATTGGTATTTATTCAATTTTAATTTATCTTTACCTATGCAAATTTTGATTTCATTATTACTAGAAACAGGATTATAATTCATATAATATAATAAATTATCAGTTTTACCAAATAATCTAAAATATAACTTACAAGAATTGTCAATACCAGTTATATTCAACTTTACACAACAATTATCAGAGCCAGCTATTTGTTCGTTATCTTTTGTCACACTTATGATTATATTACTGCAACAGTTTGTTGAATTGTTACAGATTAAGTCAAATGTTTTTTCAACTGAAGTAGTGCAAGTTTCATTTTTTGAAATTATTTTTAAACTAGTAGGGCTGCTCATTCCACTCATACAAACTTTACCAAGATATACTAATTCTCCAATCTTAGTTGGTTTCTTGTTTATTAATTTCTTTTTAGTAATGCCACCAATAGTTTCTGTCCCACCATTAGTCCAATTTAAATCTAAAGATAAATTGAAATCTTGAGGCAATTCTATCGAAACTGTATTGTTTAGAATCATACAAGGAGTTGATGAAGGTGATGTATTCTTCACATATAAATCATAACAACATTCATTAGGGTTTTCGCTTTTAATTTTACTTGAAACAATTTCTAATAATGTATTATTATTTGAAGCACAATTGCAAGCACATTGTACAGATAAAATTCTTGAGCAAATTATTAAATCTCCATTATAAAGTTCAACAGTTATATTAGTTACATCTTTAAAAGCGTAGCAAAACTCAAAAGACAAACTACCATTAGCTAAAGGCTGTGTACCAATGTTATATGTTGTTATTATTGTATTATCAGCGAGCTTTACTTTTATTTGAGTAATTCCACAACTTGAACTCCTATTCTTCAAATTTAAATCTACTTTATAGCAACATTTATCAATTATACCAATACTATTGTCTCTTTTTGTAATATTTTCAATTTTAATATCTGTATTAAAAACATCACAACAGTCGGTAACTGGTGTTTCGCAAAGCTCTTTGCTCATAGAAAACAAATCTGCCGTTATCATTTTGTGGGGTACCAAATCAA
This sequence comes from Ignavibacteriota bacterium, assembly GCA_043743005.1. Classification (GTDB taxonomy): domain Bacteria; phylum Bacteroidota; class Ignavibacteria; order Kapaibacteriales; family UBA2268; genus JAPLFM01. Next base: position 13,277 of record JAYTXK010000163.1, on the reverse strand, counting down.
ATCTACATCCAATTGGCTCAATATCTAAATTAACATCCTTCATTTTAATATTAAAGTCATTAATAAACTCTTTATTAAAACAAGTACTTTCTGTAGTTTTGTTTTTCATTAAAATGTAGTCATTTGTAGGCATCGGAGATTTTTTATTAAACAAATTACCTGAGAACACTGATGAATAGCCATCACTTGAAGAGTAATCCTCAATATTATCTCCACGAACACTAGAATTGCTATTGAAATTTGTAAATAATATGTTTTTAGTTTCTGCTGTGCTTTTAAGTATATTATGAATATAAAACTCATTATTGAGTAAACTTACTTTTTGATTTATTACTTTAATATATTGATTGTTTTCATCTATTGCAATAATTTCTTCATCTTCGCTGGCAATGCTATAGTTTTTATTTTTATTAAAATTTAATATTTCTCCTGTATCATAATTAACTTCAATCAAATTGTAACTTTTTTCAATTGGTAAAGAATTAAATTTTGTGTTATATAATAGGAAAACAGACTCTATAGGGGTTTCACCCTGGTATGTATTCCCTTTAGCAATAAATGCCTTGTTTATAAGATAATCATTATACTGGTTATAATTAATGGAATTTGACAAATCATAGTCATAATATTTTGACCATTTGAGAATAATAGTTTTTTTAATATTCGCTTTGTCTCCAAAAAAATCATATTTGAATCTTATTGCAAAAAGTCTTGAGTTTATATTTTGAGGAGGATTAGTATTCAAAGTTATTCTACCAATAGCTATATATTCGCTTTTTGTAACTTCTCTTATGTCTAACATAGTAACTCTTTGCTTAACTCCAGCTTTATTTGCCTTTAAATTAAAGAACGCATCAGTAAAATCATTTTTGTCAATATCAGAAACCATATCTACTTTTTTAAAATCAAATAACTCACCTTCATTATCTTTAAATAGATAAATAAAATTTTCTTCAAATGCTGGCTCATCAATAGTTTGCAAGTAATTTGCATTCATTATTCCATAAACTTGATTTGATAATGATTTTCTTATAATTGTTATTTCTGAAAGACTAGAATTTTTAAAATTACTTTCTCCATAAATAAATTGTGAAAGTGGGTCAAAAATTAAAGAATTTTTTATTACACCATATTCAGTTAAAAAAAGTGCATGTGCAAATATATTTGAACCCACATAAGGACTATTTTTGCTTTGACTTTTACCAATTGCTAAATATCCATTATCAATAGTAGTACCTCCCAAATCTTCAATTGGGTCATCAGAAAAACAATAAGAATTCTTTCCACCATCACCATTATTTTTATCTAAAGAGTTACTTTTCCCCAAATCAAGAACATGGTGCAATTCACTTCTATATTTATCACTTGTTCTTAATTCATCAACATTATTTAAAATAGAACCATATTCTTCTCTAAAATAGTTTTTAACGAAAAGTACATCCCCATCATTATTTGTTCTTATTAACTCCATTGTATTTCGTTTGTTATTATCAGTTTGTGGATTCGGTAAAAACTTAAAATAACTAATACCAGTAATTAAAAAACCACAATCTGACAATTTATCAGCCCCACAAATTGTATTGTCTAGGCTTATTGGCTTTCCTAATACATCCGTATATTTATAGGTATCAATTTCCTTTAAAAATTTAGATGTGCTAGATTGCCCTACTGTAATAGTTACACTTGCAGTATAAGAATATGTAGGTGTAGTATTGGCTTTATTTTTTACGACTACGGTATAAGTAGTTGTTTGAGATGGACTAACTTCAGGCTCTTCAATATTTCCTGCTAAATTTATATCGGCTGGAATTGCAGTCCAAGTTACCTCGCTATTTTTTAAACTCTCTGATTTAGTTAAGCGAAGCTTTACTTTTCCTCCTTCACATATTGACTGGGGTTCTATTGTGCGAATTAACTTATCATACAAATTTTGAATGCATACTCTCTGATTATTTTTTCTATCTCCAGTTGTGGCAGATATTGCAAGCCAAACATTGCAAGCTCCCGAAGTACTACTCGTATTAAAAATCTCAGATGCAATATTATAATGCAAAACATAATATAATATCCCATCAAAATAGATTTCCATAGTAGGAGATTCTCCTGGGATCCAAACTAACCTAACACATCTTGATTTCCCATCTTCTATCTGGCCTCCATTTAGCTCTAAGCCTTTTTTAGTAGTAGTCATATTAACAGTTGCTATATTATTTCTAATATCATTAGGGTTAATATTAATAATTCCACTATTTGTCAAATCTCCATTCTTAAATATTGCTAAATTATCCTTTGCTTGCTCATTTTCCGATAAAATAATGTTTTGGTTCATTTCATTTCTGTAAGTATCAAATTTTAATGCAAAACTTGGTGTTATATTCTTATTATTTACAGAAGCAAATCCCAAATTACCACCAATATCTCCAATGGCATTTTTACCACTTGTATTAGCATTCCCATCATCATAATTATGCAATATAAAGGCAATTCCATCTGCTCCTTCTATATTTGTTTTATCCTCGTCTTCACCAAATCTACAAGTAAATTCAAAAACAAAGGGTTTGTTAATATCTATTCTATTTTTGTAATGAATAATTCCTCTTTGTTGATTTGCATCTTTTGTTAAATTAAAGCAATTTCCTTCACGATAATTATTTGGAACAAAGCTGTTTCCATCAGGAGTATAGGCTTTAAATTCAAAATCAGTAATTTGAAATGGACTTGTTATTTGAGAAAATGAAATAACATTTGTCAAGCACACTATCAATATTATTTTTATTAATTTCATTATCTTATTTATAAATGGTTTACAAGAAGTAGATAATTATATTTATCTCCATTAATTAATTCAAAAGTAAAGGAATAAGCACCGTTTGGTACATCAAGTTGTACTTTTGTATTTAGTATTCCTTCTTCGATAGTATAATTAGGGATTGAATTTCCCATCAAGTCAATCAGCTTATGATTTAATATTTTATCATTTAACGTTAGTATTGAAAAAGATTTATCAATTAATAGTTTTTTAATTTTAAATTGACCCCCAAGTTCAGTAGTTTCTATATTTGTAATTGATGGGTCAATATGAAATACCCATGTTTGGTGAGGAATTATTTCAGGTAAAGCACTATTGCCTGGTGATATCCATCCACCATAAAACAATATTTTATCTTTAGCTAATTTACAAATTGCAAAGTTTCGTGTTTCAGCAGGTGGTCCAATTGTATCAATATTCATAATTCTAACTGGCTTATCTAAATTACTAAAATCAAACAAATGACTTTGCTTACTAAATTCACCATTTAAACCAAGGTATTCTAAAAACGAATGAACAAATTTAACTTTTCCTACTCCTATATTTACAGCATGTTGTCTTGAAAAAATTGAATTTACATATAAGTAACTTGAATCATTTCCTCTTAATATTGGTATGGGATTATACTTTGGGTATTCCATATAATAAAATTTAAAATCTTGATCATCAATTGGAATATTTGGGTCATAAGGTAAGTAATTATAACCTTTTCGAGCAATTAGTACTTTTCCATTTGAGATTTGTGCACAGTCAGTATTTTCAGGTCTGCTCGTTGTATTAGTAGGACTCCAACTATATTTACTATGATTGTAGTAATCCCAAAACCCCATACTACTACCTGAAACTGCACCCAAAACAAAGCTATCTTTTAATTTGAAATAGAAAACATCATGACTTTTTGAAGCCGGTCCTAAAAAAGCTTGCCTAATAAGTGTCCATTTCTGATTAAATACATCTAAAGTATATAAAGAGCTATCTAGCATTTTATAATCACTACTTTTTTCTCCAAAAGTTACTAACATTGTACCATCATAAAGATTAACCATATTTCCTTTATGATAATTAAATTTAAGTGCTTTGTTATAAGGAAAAGGATACTTAATATCAGTTAATATCCAGTCTTTTTGCTCATAATCAAATATCCAAAATTCATTTTGGTTTAAGCTATCTTTACCCTCATCGGCATATCCTGAACCACCAAACATAATCACTTTATTTTCAGTGACTATATCTAATGAAGGTAAAATTCTTAAAGTTGGTAAGTGTTTAGTTCCTATTTTTTCCCACCAGCCATCATTTGCATAGCTAATTTGTATTGATAATGCAAATAATATAAATATATGTATTTTTTTCATAATTTTATTTATTAATGGTTTACTTGAACGTATAAGCAAAGATTTTTTATTAAAACCTTATTTAAATTTGAATTAGTTGCTTACAATCTAAATTAATTTAAATAACTAAGCAATTCTTTGATGTTTATTAATAACAACAGCATCAGAAATAATTGTGGCAATATCAACAATCATAATTACTCTACCGTCACCTAAAATAGTAGAACCAGCAATTGAATGTATGCTACCAAGATACTCACCCAATGACTTAATTACAATTTCTTGTTGACCTAATAGTTCATCAACAACTAACCCAACTCTTTGAATACCTAAAGCTACTATCACTACATATTTATTTTCAAGGCTTTTATCAAGATTTGGAAGATTTAAAGCTTTATCCATTCTTATAATTGGGAAAACTTGATTTCTGATATTTATAACTTCTTGCTGATTTACTGTTTTGATAATTTCATCATTCACAGAAACCACTTCTTCAACTGAGTTAAGTGGAATTGCATAGCTTTCATTGTGAACTTTTACAAGTAATCCTTGAATAATTGCAAGAGTGAGAGGTAATTTGATAATAAAAGTAGAGCCTTTGCCCAAAACTGAATCAATTTCAACAAAGCCTTTTAAGTTTTGAATATTTGTTCTAACCACATCCATTCCTACACCTCTGCCCGAAACATTTGATACTTTTGCAGCAGTTGAAAAACCGGGTAGAAAAATAAGCTGAAATGCTTCCATATCTGTCATAGAGTTAGCTATTTCATCAGTAATTAATCCACGTTCCAAAGCCTTTGATTTTAACTTAACAGGATCCATACCAGCACCATCATCAGAAATCCTAAGAACAATATGGTTACCTTCTTGTTCAGCATCTAATGTAATTTTTCCAAGTGCGTTTTTCCCATTTGCAATTCTAACATCAGGCATTTCAATTCCATGGTCGCAAGAATTTCTAATCATATGAACTAAAGGATCGTTTAATTCCTCAATTATTCCTCTATCAATTTCGGTTTCTTCACCTTTTACCACTAATTGAATTTGCTTTTGAGATTCTCTTGCCAAATCTCTTACAATTCTTGGTGCTTTTTGGTATAGTTTACCAATTTGAACCATTCTCATTTTCATTACAGCAGTTTGAATTTCAGAAGTAACAAAGTCAATTTGTGAAGCAGTTTCAAGCAAATCTTTTAAAATATCTTTATTTTCTACTTGTTGAGTAAGTTGCTCTGCAATTTGGCTAAGCCTATTTCTACCAAGCACTAATTCGCCACTCAAATCCATCAAAATTTCAACTCTATTTACATCAACCCTAATACTTTCTTGATGTGCAGGAGGGGTAGGAGTATTTATGCCAGATTTAGTATTATTATTTGAAGTATTTGTATTAGGAGAAGATGCATTATTTGGTACAACATTTTTTATTTCTTCACTTTCTTCACTTTTAACTTCTTTGTTTTCCTTTGATTTTGTATTTTTATTTTTAACTGTTTTTTGTTTTTCACCACTTACAAAATTAGAATTTACTTCTGCAAAAGCTTGTTGTATGAGATCTAATTCTTCTTGAGAAAAATCATCATTACCAGAAATAATTTCTTTACTGTTTAAAACTGTATCCAAAGCATTTACATTTAGTTGAGTTTCAATTTTTTCTTCTAGAGTTTGTTCAGAATTTAATTGAGTAGAGTTCTCGCTATTTTTTAATTGCATTATAGTATCTATTGTAGATGAATAATCAAAAGGAGAATTATCTAAATTTTGGATTCTTTCTAAAAGCTTTATAATCCAATCTGTAACTTCTAAAAGTACATCAATAATATCTTGATTTACAGTTAATTCACTTTTTCTCAATTTATTTAAAAGGTCTTCTGCTTCATGAGTAATAGTAGAAATTTCAGTAAAACCCATAAATGAAGAAGTTCCCTTAACTGTATGAAAACTTCTAAAAATTCTATTTATTAAATCAATATCTTCAGGTGTAGATTCAATTATCATCAAATCTTGTGATAAACCTTCTAAAAGTTCTTGAGTTTCTATTAAAAAACTTTCAAAAATTTCTGCCATTTCAGGGTCTGTAAAGGGATTTGCCATATTAATTTCTTTTTTTAATTTAACCAAATAATGCATCAATATCATCTTGTGAAAAAGCTTCTAAATCATCACCAATGCTTTCTAAATTAGCAATTTTAATATCGAATTCATTAAGTTTTGAATTTGATTCATCAATTGGTGTTGATACTTCATTAATAACATTATTATCGATAAAAGAATCAATATCAGAATTGTTAAAAGTTTCATCTAATTCGTCAACAATTTCAGAATTATTTGCAACTATTTCTTCATTTTCTGTAATACTTGTTTCAATTGTGTTATTTATTTCTAAATTGTTATTACCAAACATACTATCAATGTCATCATTGTTTAATAATTCGTTATCATTAGCATCTTCATTACTAAAATGTTGTAAAATAAGTTCATCAACATTTTCTTGCCTTGCAACATTATTGTTCAAACTTTCAATCGCAATTGGATCAAAAGCAATTTCTCTATGCATTTTAGTAACATTAATTTTATCATTGTGAGTATTTATATCTCCAGCCATCATTGAGCTCAAATCTGAGGATTGGAAATGTTTTAAAATATCTCCAAGTTTATGTTGTACTGTTACCAACATATGATTTACAGCAGCAAGCTGTTGAGATGTTATATCTTGAACTTGTAGAGACATCATAATTGAATTAGAATCATTTCTAATACTTTCTAATATATCAGAATTATTATTTACAATTTCTTTTGTACTTTTAGTCGAATTTTTTAGAGTTTGAATAGAAGAACTCAGTTGAGGTAATATAGCTTTTAAATTACTATTTTGTTCAATTGCTTTATATAATATTTCTAATAATTTAACTGCATTTCCTAAATGTTTGTCACCATTTGAAGTAATATTATTTACATTTTCAGCAATAATATCAACTTTGAAAACAAGTCCATCTACAACATCCATAATTTCATTAGTTGCAAGTTCATTTGCTTCATTTACTTTGCTTAGTTGCTCAGAAGCACCTGGCATTTTTTTTAAATTTTCTGCAACTGACTTATTAATATCATCAAGCAGTGGCTGAATATCACGAACGAATACAAATATTTCCTCTAAAAAAGGAATAACTCTTTGTCCTAATGTAAAAAGGGCTTTTAATTCATCTGCTTTTTGAAGAAGTACGGCTATGTCTTTGTCTTTCATTTTGTTTCCTTTGATATTATTTGTTCAAAGCAGCAAATACTGCATCCATCTTTTCTTTAAGCACTTGTGGAGTAAATGGCTTAACTACATAATTATTTACTCTTGCCTTTAATGCATCAATAATGTCTGATTTAAGTCCTCGAGTAGTAACCATTAATATTGGCAAACTACTAATTCCTTCAGTTGATCTTATGTATTTTGTTAATTCCAAACCACTCATATTAGGCATATTCCAATCAGTTATTACAAACTCTATTGCATGCTCTTTGAGTTGTTCTACTGCTTCTGCACCATCTCCTGCTTCAACTACATCTGTATAGCCAAATCCTTTTAAAGAATTTATTACAATTCTACGCATAGTAGGGGAGTCATCAACAACTAAGAATTTCATTGTTTTTTCCTTTTATTTAAATTTCAAGATAAATATTTTGCAACTTCAAACTTGATTTTAACTGTATTAATTGGCTTAGTCAAATAAGAGTTAGCACCTATTTTCAAACCATCATCAATATTTAGTTCGTTTGATAAAGAACTCAAAACTATAATAGGTAAATCTTTGTATTTAGGATTATCTCTTATTGTTTTAATCAGTTCAATTCCATCCATATTTGGCATATTCAAATCAGTTATCACCAAATCAATTTGATTTTGAGAAAGTTTTTCCAATGCAATTACACCATCTTCAGCAGAAATGATATTATGTTCCAATACTTTTAAAGATAAAGCAACAATTTTTCTAATTGATGATGAATCATCGACTATTAATATATTTTTAGGCATTTTTAACTCTTTTTATAAACCATAGCTTTATCCAAGTGGACTAGCTTGAAAGACTTATTTATACTATGTAAAGATTCTGAATATCCGATGAACAAACAACCCCCATCTATTAATGAATCATATAAATATGAAATAACTTTTTGTTTTGAAGGTTGGTCAAAATAAATTAAAACATTACAGCAAAAGATAACACTAAAGCTTTTCATATTATGCATTGCATTGCTATCATATAAATTTATTTGTGAAAATTTAACCATATTTCTTATTTCATCTTTCAAAATATAATTAGTTCCGCTTATAGTAAAATATTTTTGTTTGAGATTCTTAGGTATATTTCTTACTGCATATTCTCTATAAACTCCAGCTTTAGCCGACTCAATAACTGCAGTATTTATATCGGTTGCATATATTTGGAAGTCAATATTAGGGTACAATGGCTTCAATTTTTCTTTAACAATCATTGCTAATGTATATGCTTCTTCTCCAGAAGAAGATGCTGCCGACCAAATTTTAAATACCCTTAAACCTGAAACTTTAAGTTTAGCAATTATTTCTGGTACAATAACTTTTTCAAAACCTTCAAACTGTTGTTCTGCCCTAAAAAAATATGTTTCATTAATTGTAACTGCAATAAAAAGTTGATTCAATTCATCTCTGCTTGCAAGAGTGGTACTTATTACTTTTAAATAGTCTTCAAACGATTTTAACTTTAAAATACTAATTCTTTTTGCTATTCTACCTTCAAGTAAATATTTTTTTGAGTCTGAATAATAAATCCCACTTAACTTATAAATTAAATCTCTAAGTCTATTAAACAAATCATCACTCATAGTTAGTATTTCAGGTTGTAAGCTATTTGAGCTAACTGAAGTATTAACTACCGGTTTAGGAGCTGAATTATCAGGTCTGGAAAACTTAAATTTAAATAAATCACTACTCATTAATTAATTTCCTAGTTTAATGGAATTTTATTGTTGGATTAGAATACCATTTTTAGATAATTCATCAACCGCAATGGAAGTAGAATTAGGATCTAAAGATTCAAAAAAATCATAAACATCATTGCACACTAAAGTATTTATCTCAAACAATTCTGCAAAAACAATCCTAATAATGAAAGGTTTGTTTGCAGGACTAATTTCATTCCAAACATAAGATATTTGAGAAATAGTATCAATTATACCTTCTAAAGACATAAACTTTTTAAAAAATTCTTTAAAGAATTTTTCGATGAGCCATTGTTCACTATTATTCAATAAATTAAAATATATAATTTGTATCATAATTGGAATTTTAGTTAAACATTTTAAAGAAGTAATAACATCTATATCTTCTTCTGAATAGTTAATACCTAAAGCAACTAAAGCAGAAAGTTTAATTTCATCGTCATCATCTTCAAATGAAACATAAGCAATTTTTTTTAATTCAAGCGAACTTATTATTGGGAATTCATTTCTTTTAGAAATAGCTATAAATGCTTTTAATATTGTTCCTTTTAAACTATTTTTTATACTAAATAGTAAATATTCAAGTTGTTTACATAATTCTATACTTGTAGCACATTTAGATAATGCTTCAATACAAAGTGTTCTTATTAATTCATCTTCACTTTTTTCTAATAATGTAATTAGAAACATTTCAATTTTTGCACCACCTATAGAACCAAATGCATCAATAATAAAAGACTGAGTAAATTCACTGTTATTAAATATTTCAATCAAAAGTTCAATATTCGTATCATCATGCAAACAGCCTAAAGTTTCAATTGCAGAAAGTACAACATTCTCGTTTTTATCATTTAATAGTTTGTAAATATGGCTTTTATCATCTAATACTCCAATTTGTCCAATAATATCACAAGCAAATTTTCTAACATCTTCACTCTCATTATTTAGCTCTATCAACAAATAAGGTACAGCAACTTTTCCTAATTTAAGAATTAATTCACAAGTCCAATTTCTTATTTGAATATTCTGACTTCTAATAAATGGAGTTACTTTTTCAGAAATGCCATCTTTGTAATTATCAGGTGCGTTAATCAGTGCAAACATAGCAATTTCAGCAAGTGATTTATCTTCGTCTTGCAATGTATCAATTAACAATTTAATTATTTCATCATCATATAAATTGCTATTAATAATATCCTCAATGAGGATTCTTTTATATTTGTTATCTGTCATAATTATTAAATTAGGTAATTTAAGAAATAATTTTGCCTGAAATATTAATACCTAATTGTTCAATTCTATACCTCAATTTAGCTCTTGAAATTCCTAAAAGTTTTGATGCTTGTATTTGATTTCCATTAGTTATTTTTAGGGTTTGCATTATTAAATCTTTTGTAACATCACCTAATGATACTCCATCTTTTGCAATTACTAATAAATGATTTCCTTCTTTAATTTCCATAGAACTTGGGGAGGAAGCGTTTGTTTTTACTATTTCTCTATTATTAGTACCTCTTAAAAATTCTAAAGATTCTTGAGAAATAATATCACCTTGTTCTAAAAGCACTACTCTTTCCAAAATATTAGTTAGTTCCCTAATATTTCCTTTCCAAGGATAATTAAGTAACATTTCAGCAGCTTCTTTTGTAAATCCAGTAATACTTTTTCCAAATTTCTTATTAAATTTATTTACAAATGCAGTTGCAAGCATAATTATATCATTACCTCTATCTCTCAAAGGAGGCAAGTCAATTGAAGCAACATTAAGCCTATAATATAAATCTTCTCTAAATCTACCATCTTCCACTAATTTTAATAAATCTCTATTAGTAGCGGCTATGACTCTTACATCAACAGAAATTTCCTTTGCACCACCCAATCTATAAAATTTTCTTTCTTGTAATACTCTTAATAGTTTTACTTGCAATTCTAAACTTAATTCACCAACTTCATCTAATAAAATAGTACCATGATTTGATTGTTCAAATCTACCTTGTCTAATTTTGTCAGTGGCACCAGTAAAGGCACCTTTTTCATAACCAAATAATTCGTTTTCAGCTAATTCTCTTGGTATAGCACCACAATTAATACTTATAAATGGTCCTTTTTTTCTAGGTGAATTTTCATGAATATACCTAGCAATTAATTCTTTACCAGTACCAGATTCTCCCAAAATCAAAACAGTTGTGTCTTCAGCTCTAGAAAAAATCTTAGCCATTTCCATAGCTCTTTTCATACCATCTGATGAGCCAAGTATTTCAGATTGCCTTTCTTCTCTAAGTTGCTCTGAAAGAATTTCAACTTGTCTTCGCATATCATAATTTGATAATGCTCTTTCGACTGATACTTCTAATTGTTCCAAATCTAATGGTTTTACAATAAAATCTTCTGCCCCTAATTTCATTGCTCTAACAGCCATTTTAATATCCGAAAATGCCGTCATCATTATCACAGGCATTACAAAGCCTTGCTTGCGAATATCTTCTAAAATATCTAAGCCATTGGCATGACCTAAGAAAATATCCAATAGAATTAACTCAGGACTAATAGATGAAATTTCATCTTGAGCAACAAGTGCATCAGTAAAAGTTTCAACTCTTGTATATTTTTCTGAAAGTATATTTTTAATTGTTGAATTAACTAAAGGATCATCCTCTATAACTACAATTGTATAATTCTGCTTATCTGCCATAAAAATTAAAATAGATTAGAATGTTCAAAAATGACCATTTACACATTAGAATATAAGAAAAAAAAAGACTAAAATCATTATAAAAAATCACTTTTTGGTTAAATATATACAATTTAATTAATTTTAAGTATAAAATAAAAGATTCGAGAAATAAAATAATAGATTCAACATAATGAATTATGCAAAATGGTTACCAATATATACTTGAATTGGTTCACTTGGCAAACCGAAACCATTTTCGTTCATAGCACATACTCTAAATATCCATTCACCTATTGGAGTATTAAATTCTATTTTGGAAACTGGGGTTATTACAACTTCATCCCATTTATTACTTTCCATACTTTCTTCATAAGGTGCCATCTCAATTTTATACATAACAGCATCAGTTGAGTGATCCCACCAAAATTCTTTAGTGGGAGCAAAATATTGCAATCCAGTAACTTTTTTAGGTATCGTTTTTTTCATTTAAATTATATTTCCTATTTAATTATAAAATTTATATTAAAAACAAGCTAAATTACTATTCATCATTAGTCATTGTTTTAATTGTTTTCCACATTTCATATTTCAAAAATTCTGTGTTTAAATGTGTAGCAGCAGAAATAAAAAATGGTGGGATCACAGTTTCAAACTTAATTCTTTTAAGTTGACTCATTCTTTTATTATCAATCAAATCGCATTTACTAAAGCAAATCATTTGAGTTTTAAATTTCATTTCAGGGTTGAATTTAATCAACTCACTATACAATATTTTATAGTCTTTTTTAGGATTTTCACTTGTACAATCAAGCATAAAAAGCAATAGTCTTGTTCTTTCTACATGTCTTAAAAATTGAATTCCAAGCCCTTTACCCTCTGAAGAACCTTCTATTAATCCAGGAATATCTGCAACAACATAGCTTTCGTTGTCTGCAATTTGAACTATACCGAGATTTGGAATTAAAGTAGTAAAATGATAATCAGCAATTTTTGGTTTAGCTGCTGAAATTACAGATATTAAAGTTGATTTACCAACATTTGGATACCCAACTAATCCAACATCAGCCAATAGTTTTAATTCAAGTACAATTTCTAATTCTTGTCCTTCTCTTCCATCTTGTGAAAATCTTGGTGCCTGCCTTGTTGGAGTAGCAAATTGAGCATTACCTTTGCCACCAATCCCTCCTTCAAATAGCACTACTTTTAAATTACTTTTATTTAAATCTGCTAATATTTCACCTGTTTCTTTGTTTTTGATAATAGTACCAGCAGGTACTTTAATCACAACATCTTTACCACCTCTGCCAGTTTTCCTACCACCCATACCTTTTTTACCATCTTCAGCAATAAATTTACTATTATATCTAAAATTAAGCAAAGTACTAATTTGAGGATATACTTCAAATATTACATCTCCACCCTTTCCACCATCACCACCATTTGGACCTCCTAAAGGATAAAATTTTTCTTTTCTAAAGCTAATGCC
>JAYTXK010000162.1:0-4467 GCA_043743005.1 Ignavibacteriota bacterium | reverse complement strand
TTGTTTTTTTTAAAATCAATATAGTAAATAGTATATTGTTTTTATTTATTTTTAGAAAATGGCAATTAACAAAATTAAAATAAGAATTTTTACAGATTTTGATGGCACTATAACTAATATTGATTTAGGTGATGAAATCTTTAAAGAATTTGGTAAATTAGAACCTTATATATCAGAATTGAAGAATGGAAACATTACAATTAAAGAATATTGGATTAAGGTTTGCAAATCTTTAAAAAGTAATTTAACTATTGAAGAAATTGAAAATTTTGCAATTACAGCAGAAATAGATTCGAATTTTGTTGATTTTGCTGAATATTGTAAATCTGAAGACTGGGACTTATCAATTGTCAGTGATGGATTTGAAGAATACATCAAACCTATTTTGGCAATAAATGGTTTAGAAAAATTAAAATATTCTTGTAATAAATTAGAAAAATTTCCAAATGGATTTTTACCAATTTTCTCTGGTGCTAGTGAGTCATGTAATTGTTTGAGTGCAAGTTGTAAGCGTAATATAATTTTATCAAATTCTTTTGAAAGTGAGTATTTAGTATATATTGGTGATGGGTATTCAGATTTTTGTGCTGCTGAACATTGTGATGTAATTTTTGCTAAAAAGAATTTAGCAAAATATTTAAGTAAAAATCACATTCCTTATCACCCATATTCAAATTTTTTTGATGTTAAAAGAATATTAAAAACTATTGTTGAAAATAAAAAAATAAAGAAGCGAAATCAAGCTTTATTATTAAGAGAAAAAGCATTTATATATGAATAAAATAAAAAGTCAAATAACTTGTATTAAATTGTTTTTAGTTATATTAGTATTTTCATTTAGAATTTCTAATGCTGAAAGTGAAAGAAAAATTGTTTTTACAGATATTAAAGTAAACTTAAACTCATTAGCTAAAGATGATTTCAATAATATTATAATCTCAAGTAAAGATTCTATTGAAGTATATTATAGTCTGGATGCAGGAGAAAATGAAAAAACTGCATTTCTTTTTAATTTAGTTATTTCAAATTTGAAAGATTCTGTAGTTTATGGTGGTATTAATGTAACATACGCAAAATACAGAAATTTAAAAGAAGGAAAATATAGAGTTTCTATATCAGCAAGAGACAAACTTAGAAAGTGGGAATCAAAAGCGACTGAACTTACTTTTATTGTCGATGATAAACTTTGTAAAATGAAATCAGATTTAAATTCTCAAATAGAGACTTTGAAATTTGAGCATTCTCAAAAAGATAGTTTATTAAAATTAAATTTAATAAAATCAAGTAAATCAGATTCAAATTCTGGTCCTGATTTTCTATCTATATTATATGGTGCATTGGGCACACTAATGATTGTAGGAATAATATATTTTATTTATAATACTACAAAAACAAAATCACACACTGCTACTTCAAAATTAATTGGTAAAATTATGAATGCAAAAGATTTAAGTATTGCTCAAATTCAAAATATAATTGATGAAAATGAGAATCTTAAAAAAGAACTATCTACATTACGTGGTCAGATAGATAATCTTCAGTATCGTGCTGAAGAAATGAAAGATAAAAACAAGGAATTGGAAGATAATGTAAAACGTATAACTTCCAGAAAAGAAGAGTTGGAGAATTTGCAAACCCAAAAAGATGAATTATTTGCAATTATTATTCATGATATTAAAAACCCAGCTGCTCTAATTAAGAGCTTAGTTGAGTTGTTACGTTCTTATGACTTAACTGCAACAGAACAACAGGAAATAATGAATGATATATTAACAACAACTTCTAAGATTGTTTCACTTTCTCATGAGGTCTCAAGAGTACTAACTCTCGAGGGTGGAAAGATGAGATTAGATATTGAAGCAAATGATGTTACTGAATTAGCAAGAGATGTGTTTACAAGAAATCAAGTACGTTCTAAAGAAAAAAGAATTAATTTAACAATAGATCTCGAACCCGGTCTGCCTGATGTAGATATGGATTTTCAAAAAATTGATGAAGTTTTGGATAATTTAATTTCAAATGCAATAAAATTTACAAATGAAAATGGTGCTATTAAACTAAAAATATTAAAAGTTGAAGACACGGTTGTATTTGAAGTAAGTGATACTGGGCTTGGATTAACTGAAGAAGATTTAAAAAATGCCTTCCAAAGAGGTGCTCAACTTAGTGCTAAGCCAACAAAAGGTGAATCATCTACTGGGCTTGGTCTTTGGATAGTCAAAAAATTAGTAGAGGCACACTTAGGTAGAGTTTGGGTTAGGTCAACTTTAGGTAAGGGTTCTACATTCTCATTTTCCTTACCTATCCACAAAAAAGTAGAGAACCCATTTATTGATATGGGTAATATTTAATTTTTAAATAAAAAAAGACTTTCGTATATTTTTTAGATTATAAACGAAATTCTTTTTATATGATATATGATAGACACACACGCACATATTGATACAGATAAGTTTGATAATGATAGAAATGAAGTTATTGAAAGAGCAATGGAAGCAGGAGTAAAAAAAATTATTATTCCTGCAATTTCATTTAAAGATTTTGATAATTTAGAAAAAGTAGCTTACTCTTACCCAAATGTATTTTATGGAGTTGGAATTCACCCACATAATGCAAATGAATACTCTGCTTCAGTTGAAAATGACATATTAAATAGAGCTTTAAGAGAGAAAGTGGTTGCAATTGGAGAAATTGGTATTGATTATTATTATGACTTCTCACCTAAAGATACACAAAAAAGTGTTTTTCGAAAACAAATTCAAATAGCTAAAAAACTAAATCTTCCTATTATCGTCCATAATAGAGAGGCAGATGAAGATATATTAGATATTATTAATAGTGAACAGAATGGGAATTTAAATGGAGTTTTACATTGTTTTTCAAGCAGTCTTGAAGTAATGTATAAAGCTATTGATTTGGGATTTCATATTTCATTTACGGGAAATATAACTTTCAAAAATTCTTTACTTGATGAAGTAGTAAAATCAGTTCCTAATGATAAATTTATGATTGAAACTGATTCTCCTTATATAACTCCAGTACCTTATAGAGGTAAAAGAAATGAACCAGCATTTATTAAATTTATTGCTGAAAGAGTTTCAATATTAAAAAACATTTCAATTGAGGAAGTAGTGAAATTATCAACAGAAAACGCATCAAAACTATTTAGACTCTTCATTTTAATTTTATTATTTTCATTCTTACCTATTTTTGCACAAGACGAAAACAAAAATACAGATGAAATAGTTATAAACCCTTATAAGAAGTTAATCGGTATTGAAATTTTAGGTGGAGTAAATACAATCGTTGAAGGTCAGCAAACTGCAAAAGGGCAACAAGATGTTTCTTTTGAAGGGATTCCTGTTTTTGGTGGACATATAAATTATGTTCCTTTTGATTTTGTAATTTTGCAAGCTGGATTTATGCAAGCTAATAAAAAACAAAAACCAGAAAGAGATGATTTTATAAATTCAACAATTAATATGTTTGATATTAATTCAATCTGGATGGCAAATCCACAAAGTAGAGTTAACTTTTTTTTAGCTGGAGGCATTTCCTTTACTACATTAACAAGTGATAAATTAAAAGCTATTCCTGTTCTTGATGATAAATATGATGGTAAAAGCACCACCTTTTTAACAAGTGCAAATTTTGGACTTGGATTTAACATCAATATACCAATTTCAGGTGCTGGACTATTCACAATTACTGGACAGTGGAAACTAGATTTTTTAATAAATAATTATGATACATATACTACCAACCCTTTGTTTAAAGGTATTAAGGATGATCCTACGCCAAAATATTTGAAAGTACCAGCTTCTGCTTTTTACTCAATACCAAATTTCGGAATAACTTATTATCCAAATTTTTAAGTTTTCATAATACTATTACTGTTAATTTTGTCATACCTTACTGACAATTATTTTTTTTTAATAATGACATTATTTCTTGTTTTATTTTATCTTATGACATAAATAATAACTTTTCTGAAATAATTACATATAAATTGGAATGGCACACTTTTTCTAAGTAGTCTATTATTACAATTAATTTAAATAGTTTTTCTTAATTTATTAAATAGGTGTTAATATGTATTATTCAACAAAAAATGCTTTTAGAAACATTGATTCATTTGCACAGAAAATGAATGTGATTGGTAATGAAATTTTTAACCAATTAGATAATGGTATTACCATTGAAAAAGCTGGGATATTTTACCCAAGAGTAGATATTAAAGAAAATAGTGAGCAATTTATTTTGTCAATGGAATTGCCAGGCATAGATAAAGATGCAGTTACAGTAAATTTTAATGAAGAAGGCTTGCTTGTAATCAAAGGTGAAAAGAAGAAAGCTGAATTAAATGAACAAACTACAGTTCTAAAATCTGAAAGAACATACAGTTCATTTAATAGAAGTTTTCAATTATCTGAATTAGCAGATCTTGAAAATGTAAATGCTAAATTT
>JAYTXK010000161.1:0-2367 GCA_043743005.1 Ignavibacteriota bacterium | reverse complement strand
ATAGCTACAGCTGACGGAGCACCTTTTGCAAAAGATAAGAGTGAAGCTTTGATTGCAAGCATATATTTGCCTTCAGTAAACTGAATAATTTCAAGATTTCTTGCCAATGGTCCAAATATTCCATAAGAAAGCAAAATCCCAAGGAAAGTACCTACTAAGGCAGCAGCCACACTACCACCTACTACTTCAGCACCCTCATTAATAGCACCCATTGTGATAATTACACCTAATACTGCTGCAACAATACCTATTCCGGGGAAGGCATCTGCTACTGTATTTAAACCTGTTTGTGCAAAATGTTCTTCTTGATGTGTTGATTCCAAATCTAAATCCATAAGTTCTTCCAAATCATGAGCTGGTACACCACCACTTAAAATTATTTTTAAAGTATCACTTAGAAAAACAACTGCATGATGATTATTTAGAAATGAAGGAAACTTTGAAATGATTGAACTGGATTCAGGATTTTCAACATGAGGTTCTAAAGCTATCAAGCCTTCTCTTTTAGCAAATTGAAATAATTCATAAAGCATTTTTATTAAATCTAAATATGCTTGCTTATTAACCTTAGGACCAGATAAAGTTTGAATTATACCTGCGATAATTGCTTTATTTATATATAATGGATTTGCAACAACCATTGAGCCTGCAGCTACACCACCAAGAATAATAAACTCATTAACTTGCATTAATACCATTATCTGACCATGGTGCATCATATAACCAGTTAACATACTTCCAATTACTAGGACAACCCCAATTATAACAAACATTTTAATTCCAAATAAGTTATTTCTTATTAATTTTTTCTACAACACTATTTCGTTTGGGATCAATTTCTAAAGATTTTAAATAAGCATCATTTGCTTTACTAATTTCATTTAGTTTTGAATAAATATCACCCAAATGTTCATAAACCTCTGCACTTGCATTCCCAGATTTCAATGCTTTAAGTGAATATTCCAAAGCTAATTGATAATTCTTTAATTGAAAATGAATCCAAGAATATGTATCTAAATAAGCAGAGTTATTAGGTTCTGCTAATATTGCAATTTTACTCATTCGCTCTGCTTTATCTAAATTTTTATTTTGTTCAGACAATGCAAAAGCATAATTGTTATTTACCAAAGGATTATTATTATCTAATTCTAAAGCATAATTATAACAATATTCAGTACTATCAAACTTACCTAAGTTATCATAAATCAAGCCAAGCTGTATCCATACTTCAATAAAAGTAGAATCCAAACTTAAACTTTCTTTATAATATCTTATTGCTTCAGTAATATTTTTACTTTCGTAATAAGCTAATCCCAAATAAAAAGGATATCTAAAGTCTTTAGTAAAATTTATTTTATATTTCAATAAAATGTCAATTGCTAAAGAATCTTGCTTATTTTGGACATAAAATATACCAATTTGTAAAGGTAAATCGGACAAAGTATCACAAACCTTTAATGATTGGTTAAAAAATGCCTCTCTTTTTTGATAATTATCAACTTTGTTTGATAAATAGCCAAATAGTAAATTTAATTTCCAATCAAATTTAAATTTATTTTCAGCTAACTTAATAAATTCATTTATATTAGGTTTTACATTAGTATCTTGAATATTGAAGTATGATTCTGAAGAAAATCCATATAATTGATTTAATTCCAAATCAGAAAAATTTAGTTCAAATGATTTTAATAGTTCATTTACTTTATTAAACTCATTTCGTGAAAACTCTAATTCCAAAATATTTAAAGCAGTGTTGAAGTCTTTAGGATTTAGATTATACAATCGATATAAAGTTTTTTCTAATTTTAATGTATCATTTTTTAATTTATAACTTTGTAAAAGTTTCTTTAATATATAAATATCATCTCTACCATTTACAAATTCCTCATAAAGTTCAATTGCTTTATCTGGTTTTTGGTATTCATATAATTGTGCTAACATCAATTTTCTTGAATAAGTTGGTTCAGCTTCAGTTATAATTTCATAAATTTTTATAGCATCAGAAAATTGGTTTTTGTATAAATATATTTCTGCAATTAAATCAAGCGAAGGAATGAATTTTGGTTTTAAATCTAATGAATTTAATAATTGCTCCAAAGCCAAGTCGTATCTTTTTAATTCTTTATAAGATTTTGCCATCGCATAATGTATTGAACAACTATTATCAAATTTTAATGCTTGAGTAAAATCAATTATTGATTCAGCATATTTGCCTTGCTGTTGATATGTTGAACCATCAATAACATAACTTTTTGCAAGTGAACTTATATTGTTAGTATCTATTATTAAAAGTCCGGCTTTTGTTTTAGTTAAAACATTTTCATAAGCCTTTGTATCGATGAGTTGCTTTGAACATGAGCCCAAAAG
>JAYTXK010000160.1:0-4630 GCA_043743005.1 Ignavibacteriota bacterium | reverse complement strand
ATTAAAATCTGAAGAGAGAATTTGGGATGTGCTTGTAGAGCCAGCTCGTAAAGTTAGAATTGGAAACAAAATTTATTTTGATAATAACAAGTTTTATTGTGAAGTAATTGATAATACTACTTCAAGAGGTAGAACTGTACGTTTTAGCCATGAAGGTAATCTATTTAAAATTATTGAAAGAATTGGTGAAATGCCACTTCCTGAATATATTAAAAGAGAACCTAATGATCATGACAAAGAAACTTATCAAACTGTTTTTGCAAGTTCTAATTGTCTTAATTCGATTGCTCCTCCTACTGCTGGTCTTCATTTTACTCCTCAATTACTAAAAGCATTAGAAGATAAAGGAGTTAAAATTACAAAACTTAACTTAAATATTGGTCAAGGTGTTTTTGAAAATATTGAAGTAGAAGATTTGACTAAACATAGAATGTATTCAGAGTATTTTGAAATTTCTCGAGAAACTGCTGAGACTATAAACAAATCGTTAAAAAACAAAAAACAGGTTTATGCAGTTGGGACAAGTGTATTAAGAGCTTTGGAATCATCAATATTAACTTCTGGTGCTACAAAGCCAAATAGAGGCTGGACAGATAAATTTATTTATCCTCCTTATGATTTTAAAGTAGCTACAGCCTTTATTACTAATTTCCATCCACCAGCTTCTCCTTCTTTATTGGTTTCTGCTGCTTTTGGTGGTAAAGAAAATATTTTCAAAGTTTATAAACGTGCTATGAAATCTGAATATAGATTTTTGGCTTATGGTGATGCACTATTAATTAAATAATTGAATTGAAAAAATTAAGGGGTTGTCTCAATAAGTCAGCCCCTTTTTTATTTAAAATATAATGAGTATAAATTTAGATTTCTCAGAATTCCAAAATCATTCAATTGATGATTGGATAAACTCTGCTACCAAAAACCTAAAAGGTTTGGACCTCAATAAATTACTTACAAAAGATTCACATTTTGGTTACCTAACTAAAGGAATTTACTTTAAAAATAGTAAAAAAATTAGTGATATAAATGAAATATTATCATTAAATGTTAATATTTCTAATTCAGAAACAGAAAATATTAATATTCTTAATATAAATGAATTAACTAATAAATCAGTAAATCCTGATGATGAAATTGCTCTATCTATATGGAAGATTAATGATTTAATTAATCAGAATAGTAAAATTGAAAATATTGAAATTAACTTATCCGTTGGAAGTAATTTTTTAATAGAAATTGCAAAGTTTCGTGCTTTGAAATATTTGATAATTAAATATTCAAATTTTATTGGAGTTATTTTTAAGTTTAATATAGTAGCAAAAAGTTGTGATTGGAATAAATCAAATTTAGATAAAGAAAATAATATATTAAGAATGTCTGCTGAAGCCTTAAGTGCAAAAATTGGTGGTGCAAATTTATATTCATACCAAAATTTTGATTTAAATAACAAAAATGATTTTTCAAATAGAATTTCTTCTAATATTCAAAATTTAATAGATTATGAAAGCAATGTTAATCATATTAATAATTCAGCTGACGGCTCATATTCTATTGAAGAAATGACTTTTGAAATTGCAGAAAATTCCTGGATTAAATTCCAAGAATTAATGAAATTAGACTTAAATCAAATTAAAAATCAATATTCAATTCTTTCTAATGAATTCAAATCTACAAATAATCAAAATCTTGAAACAAGAAAAAGAGTATTAGTTGGTGTAAATAAATATCCAAATTCAACTGAAACTATTAATTTTGATACTCTTGGAAGAAATGAATTTGAAAATATTAGAATTAAAGCAAATGAAATTAAAAATAAACTTAACCAAAAACCCGAAATTTATATTTTGAACATTGGGTCTTTATCAGATTACAAAGCTCGAAATGAATTTGTAACAGATTTTTATAAAGTTGGTGGATTCGAAATAAAACAAAGTAATGGTCAAGAATTAGTAGAAGATGCTTTAAACTTAATTAATGTTATTGATACAAAAATTATTATTATTTGCTCATCTGATAAAATCTATGATGAAATATTAATTCCTTTATTAAATGGAATTAAATCATCTCAACCTGAAAAGTATATTATATTAGCAGGTAATGTAGGAGATAATTTGGAAAAATTAAAGCAAATTGGACTTGATGATTATATCTTTAAAAAGAATAATATCAAAGAAAAACTTAATTTAGCTTTAGAAGTTTTTGCAAAAATTGAGGAGCTAAATTAATGAAAGATATTACTAATATTAGCTTTGAAGAATTATTAAACATAAAAATTGAAAATTTACAATATGATAATTCAAAATTTCTAACAAATGAAAATATTGAAATAAAATCTCATTATTCTAATAGTGATATTGAGAATTTAAAACACTTAGATTTTTTACCGGGTTTGCCACCTTATCTTGGTGGTCCTTACCCTACTATGTATGTTTCTCAACCTTGGACAATTAGACAGTATGCAGGCTTTTCAACAGCAGAGGCAAGTAATGCTTTTTATAGACGAAATCTTGCAGCTGGTCAGAAAGGGCTATCAGTTGCATTTGACTTGGCTACTCATAGAGGATATGATTCGGATCATCCAAGAGTAGTTGGCGATGTAGGCAAAGCTGGTGTAGCTATAGATTCAATTTTGGATATGAAAATCCTTTTTGATGAGATACCTCTTGACGAAGTTTCAGTTTCAATGACTATGAATGGTGCAGTTCTTCCTATTTTAGCATTTTATATTGTTGCTGCAGAAGAAAGTGATGTACATAAGGAAAAACTTACTGGTACTATACAAAATGATATTTTAAAAGAGTATATGGTTCGGAATACCTATATTTATCCACCAAAAACTTCAATGAGAATAATAGCTGATATTTTCAAATATACATCTCAAAATATGCCTAAATTTAATAGTATTTCTATTTCTGGTTATCATATTCAAGAAGCTGGAGGTACAGCCGATATTGAACTTGCATACACTTTAGCTGATGGTTTGGAATATGTTAGAACAGGACTAAATGTTGGTTTGGATATTGATTCATTTGCTCCAAGACTTTCATTCTTTTGGGGTATTGGTATGAATTTCTTTATGGAAATTGCTAAGCTAAGAGCAGGAAGGCTTCTTTGGGCAAAATTAATTAAACAATTTAACCCAAAAAATGAAAAGTCAATGGCTTTACGAACTCACTGTCAAACTTCTGGCTGGAGCTTAACTGAACAAGACCCATATAATAACATTGCAAGAACCTGTATTGAAGCTATGGCTGCTGTATTTGGAGGTACACAATCATTACATACTAATTCTTTTGATGAAGCTATTGCACTTCCAACTGATTTTTCAGCCCGAATTGCTCGCAATACTCAAATTTTCATTCAAGAAGAAACTGGTATAACTGATATAATTGACCCTTGGAGTGGCTCTTATTATGTAGAATCACTAACAAATCAATTATTAGAAAAAGCTATTGAGCATTTGAATGAAATCGAATCTTATGGTGGAATGACTGCTGCAATTGAGGCTGGTATTCCAAAATTGAGAATTGAAGAAGCTGCTGCAAGAAAACAAGCTAAAATTGATTCAGGTGAAGAAGTAATACTTGGAGTGAATAAATTTAAAATTGAAAATGAAAAACAAGATTTTGAAGTACTTGAGGTTGATAATGATGCTGTTAGATATGCACAATTAAATAGGTTAAAGGAATTAAAGAAAAATAGAAATCAAGATGAAGTAGATAAAGCCTTGGAATTAATAACAAAATCAGTTGAATCTGGAGAAGGTAATTTACTTGAGCTTTCTATTATTGCAGCTCGAAAGCGTGCAACTCTTGGTGAAATATCTTATGCAATTGAAAAAGTATCTGGCAGACATAGAGCATTTACAAGGATAGTTAGTGGGGTTTATAGTGGAGAAAAAACTTTGACAAATGAAATTAAAGAAATTAGAGAGCTTACTGATAAGTTTGCTGAAATTGATGGGAGAAGACCTCGAATTTTAGTTGCTAAAATGGGTCAAGATGGTCATGACAGAGGTGCAAAAGTAATTTCTACTGCTTTTGCAGATTTTGGATTTGATGTGGACATTGGTCCATTATTTCAAACTCCAGAAGAAACTGCTAAAGAAGCTGTTGAAAATGATGTGCATTTAATTGGAATTTCTTCTCTGGCTGCTGGACATAAAACTCTAGTACCTGCTTTAATTGAAGAATTGCAGAAATATAATCGTCAAGACATTTTGATAATTGTTGGAGGAGTAGTTCCACAGCAAGATTATGACTTCTTATTTGAATCTGGGGTGAGTTACATTTTTGGACCCGGTACAAAAATTACTGAAGCCGCCAAAAAAGTAATTAGTGATTTGATTGAATTATATTCTGATGAAGATGAGGAATAATTCTTTTATTGTTAATATCATTATTCCAATAATATTTCTTTTTACTTCTTTAAAACTCTAAATTTAGTTAAATTTGAAATCTTATATATTAAATAATTGAGAAAATATTATGTCTATTCGTGATGAAGATGCTTTAGATTATCATAGATACCCTTCCCCCGGAAAAACTGAAGTTGTACCTACTAAGCCATTTGTTACTCAGAGAGATTTATCTCTTGCATATACACCGGGTGTCGCAGTACCCTGCCTTGA
>JAYTXK010000159.1:0-2641 GCA_043743005.1 Ignavibacteriota bacterium | reverse complement strand
ATTCTATTTCAGCTAAATAAAATTGAGCATCATCAGCATATTGGCTGGCTGGGTACTGAAGTTTGATAATATCAAATAACTTTTGAGATTCGAGATAGTTATTCTCATTAAATTCTTTTAATCCTGCTTGAAAAATTCCTTCTGCAGTTCGCATTTCAATTCTATCTGAAGCCGACTTGCAAGAAAAAAGAAAAATTAAAGCAATAAATAAAACTGAAATTCTAAACAAATTATATCTTTAATATATTTCAAAAAAAAGGAATTACAAATTTAATATAAAGAAAGTAATTTTTACATTAAATATTCTTGCTTTAGAAGAAAAATTATAATAAATATTGTAATTTTAATTTAAAATTATTACTATCTATAATCAAAACTTAAAAAAGCTATTTCTGATTTAAAAGAAATAGCTTTTTATTCAGTTAATTGAAAGTTTAATTTTTAATTACTTTTGAAGTATAATAATGATTAGCATCTGATATTTTCAAAAAATATGAGCCGATTGGTAAACTTGTCAAATCTATTTCTTTATTAAAATCATTTGAAATCAAATTATATCCATAGCTTTTTACTAAACTTCCACTAATATCGTACAATTCAAAATTTAGATTTGAAGGTCTTTCAGAAGAAAGTTTGATATTAATAAGGTTAGCAGTTGGGTTTGGAAATGATTCAAAATTATATAATTTTACAAAATCTTCGTCATTGTAAGAAACAGATGTAGGATCTTTAGTTTCAGTAGTTAAAATAAGTTGTTTTAAAATCTGATGTGATACTTCACAATAAATACCACCTGCTTTGTTTGTTGTTGTTTTGTAAGATTTACTTTTTTCATTTACAATTGATTTTTTACTCTGAAACCATTGATATGTTATCCCAGTTCCTCCAGTATTAACTGTTAAAGTATAACTTGTACCATTTACATCTCTAACTAATGGTAGAATAGTATCTTGAGGTGCATAAGCAACACTTTTAAATTGACTAAGTTTTGAAGCAAAAGTTTCTAATATATCAAAAGAATACTTGTTGTTTTGTAATGCTAAAATGTTAAGTGTAGGACCTATAACAGGTAATGTTTTTAGTAAATTCCCTTTTAAAGATAGTGATGTCATCTTGTCTAAATTGACAAAAGAAGGAATCGTTCTCAAACGATTATCAGAAACAACTAATGAAACTATTGATGTTAAATTGATTAAGCTGCTTATATCTGTTAATAAATTTGAACTAAGATTTACATTTTGAACTTTTGGGGCAATAATATTTGAATTGATTGTAGTAAATTTATTTTGGCTTAAGACCAAATCAATTAAATTTGGACAATTAATTGATGGGGTCGAACCACTAAAGTCGTTATAAAAACCGATGAATGATTTTAAATTTGGCAAACTAATTGAAGCTAAAGTTCCAGTAAATTGATTGTTATCAATATCTATATTGATTAAATTATTAAAAGTTAAATTTGGGAATTTCCCACTTATTTGGTTACTTTCAATATTCAAATTTTCTAATGCTGGCAAAACCATATTCGGGAATGTACCACTAATTGTATTATGAGATATATCAAGAGTTTTTAATTTAGGCAAATTTAAAACTGGGATTTCACCTTCCAAGCTATTTTTACTTACTTCAATCATTTCTAAATTTGGTAATACAAACAATGGGATGTTACCAGTTAGTAAATTGTCACTGAGTTTAATGGTTTTTAATGATGGCATACTTAAATTTGCAATTGTTCCAGCAAGCTGATTATTAAAAATAATTAAATTTTCCAAAACTGGATAGTAACTTTTCAAATCAGGAATGCCACCATTAGTAAGAGAATTGACACTCAAATCCAATGTAACTAGCTTATTCATAAAATATTTAGGTATTTTGCCAATAAGTGCATTATAATACAAATCTAAAACTTGCAAATCGGGTAGGTTAAGATTAACTGGTAATTCTCCTTCTAATTGATTATTTCTTAAAACAATTTTTGTTACAACCTCGGTTGGTACACCTGCAATATCTTTCACTTCAGTAGTAATTCCAAACCAAGAACTAACAGGTTTGTTTGTTCTCCAATTAGTTGAAACTGTCCAAGCACCAATGCTTGTTGAAGTTGCAAATTTCAAAAGTTCAGTTGAGTCACTTGTTCTGATTGGAGCAGAAATAGCAAAAGGAGTAAGAATAATAAAAGCAAGCAATGAGTAGATTAATTTAATCATAATATCTCAAGAATTAAAAGTTACAAATCATTTATTTGTTCAAATATAGCTATAAGTTTATTAATATAAAAGCTATTATTTATTTTTGAAAAATCTTATTAAAAATATCCTATCACTTGATTTGGCTGATAGCCCTTTATTCAGGCTTTTACTGGCTTTTATTTGTTTTCATCACTGTGAAGGGTCGATTGACCTTAAGGGAGAAATCAAGTGTTTGGTATTTGCATTTCAAACTACATTGCTGACCTCACCCTCAATCCTTCTCCACGTCTGGAGAGGGACGTAAAACCACTGCAATTGTAACTTATATATTTATCAAGCACTTAACAAAATTTTTTGCAGTAATTGCAGTAAATTAGGCTTTTATTTATTTTTTTTTGCGTCATTTCGACCCTAAGGGAGAAATCAAGTGTTTGTTTTCGTCACTCCGAGCA
>JAYTXK010000158.1:0-1897 GCA_043743005.1 Ignavibacteriota bacterium | reverse complement strand
CATACAAACTTATTTTAATTAATAAATTAAGTTATTTTAAAATTAATTTTAATTATATTGTGTTTTAAAAATTAACAATTCATTTTGTTAAAAAAGTTTAATTAAAATTATAAAATAAAATAAGAAATTTAATGAAAATATTAGTTACAGGAAGTGCAGGGTTTATAGGGTCTAATTTGTGTGAAAACTTGATTAAAAATCATTATATTATTGGTATTGATGATTTGTCGGTTGGTTCATTAGAAAATATGAAAAATTTTAATAATAATTCTAAATTTGAATTTATTAATGCAAGATTACAAGAATATGAAAACTTAGTTCAAATAGTAAATTCAGTTGATATAGTAATTCATTTGGCAGCTTCTGTTGGAATTTTGAATATTTATTACAACCCAATTTTTGCCATGGAAAATAATTTAACATCATCAGAATTAATTATTAATATTTGCACAGCAACAAAAAAGAAATTGATATACATTAGTTCATCAGAAATTTATGGTAAGCAGACTGAATCAATGATTAAAGAAGATACACCATCTGTTTTTGATAATTTAATTAATATTAGATCCACTTATTCAATTGCAAAAATAACAGATGAATTAAAGATTAATTTATTAAAATCAAAGGGTTTGGAGTCAACAATTCTTAGATTATTTAATGTAATTGGTCCGAATCAATCTTCAAAGTTTGGTATGGTTGTACCTAGATTTTTAAAACTTACACAAAATAATGAAGATATAACAATATATGGAAATGGTGAGCAAATTAGGACTTTTTGTGACATTAGAGATATTGTTTCAGCACTTGATTTGGTTATTAATAATTCTAATTTTAATGGTAAAGTGTATAATATTGGTGGAGAAAATGAAATTTCAATTAATACTTTAGCAAACTTAATACTCAAAAATACAAATAGTAAGTCACAAAAAGTATATATCCCTTATATTGAAATTCATAAAGAATATGACGAAATATATTATCGCAAACCAGATACAACAAAATTTGCAAATGAATTTGAATGGAAAGCAAAATATAGTTGTGAAGATTCGATAAAATATATTTTAGAATGTAATAATTTAAAATATGCATAAACTAACTATAGACTTTGAAGAATGGTTCCATCCTTTTCAGTTAAGGTCAATAATTCCTATTTCAAATTGGAACTTAGAATTATCTAGAATTGAAATACAGTCTAAATTGTTATTTAATATTTTAGATAATTCAAATACTAAAGCAACTTTTTTTATAGTTGGTTGGATTGCTGAATTTTTCCCCGAGCTAATAAATAAAATCAAATCTGATGGACATGAAATTGCTTTTCATACATACTGGCATACCCCAATTTTTAATTTAAATAGAGAAAACTTGAAATTAGATTTTGAAAAAGGATTAAATCTGATTTATAATATTACAGGTCAATATCCAAATAGTTTTAGAGCTCCTAATTTTAGTATTAGAAAAGACACACTTTGGTGCTTGGATATATTAAAAGAATTTGGAATAACAAATGATTCTTCATATCATTTCCCTTTTTTTCATCCAGATTATGGTAGTAAGTTTAAATTTGAATTAATTGAGTTTGAAAAACAAAACATTATTGAACATCCAATTTCAATACTAAATATTGGTAGAATTAATTTTCCATTTGCAGGAGGAGCTTATTTCAGATACTATCCTTTGGAATTTACAATTGAAATGATAAAAAAGTTTCAGAATGAAAAAAAAGAAGTTATTTTTTATTTTCACCCTTGGGAATTAGATAATAATCTACCTAAAATTAATCTACCTTTTTTTACAAACTTAAGGCTTAGGTATAATATTAAAAACAATCTAGAAAAATTAGATACATTGCTAAATACATTTAATTTTGAACCTTTGAATACTTAATATATTATAT
>JAYTXK010000157.1:0-9736 GCA_043743005.1 Ignavibacteriota bacterium | reverse complement strand
CCCGAATTATGAGGTCTGGGTGCTGTTTCATTAACTAAGATTTCACCATCAGAAGTTAAAAACATTTCAATTCCAAAAATTCCAACACCATTGATTGATAATACTACTTTTTCAGCTATTTTTTGAGCTTTTTCCTGAATTTCCAAATCAATATCTGATGGAGCTATAACTTTATGGCAAATATGATTTTTTTGAATTGTTTCAACACAAGGATAAGTTGCAATTTCACCATTTTCATTTCGAGCAACCATCACAGCAAGCTCTTTTGTAAAATCAACAAAACTTTCAGCCATTAACTCTCTATTTGGATTGTCAAGTGTGAATTTGTCCCAAGCAGTTCTAATGTCATCTTTGCTTTTTATTGTTGCATTTCCATAACCATCATATCCATTTCTTCTTGTTTTAATTAAAAAAGGATAGCCAAATTTATTAGCAAAATTCTCTGCATCTAAAGTAGATCTAAGTTCAGCAAAACTCGCAGTTTTCAAGCCTGAATTAATAAATGTAATTTTTTGAGTTAGCTTATCTTGAACAAGTCGCATTGTATCAGCAGATGGAAATACTTTTTTACTTTGTGAAATATAATCTAAAATTTGAGGATTAATAAATTCATTTTCCAAAGTAACAACATCTGAAATTTCAAGAAATTTATCAAGCTCCTCTCTATTTTCCCAACCCTCTGAAAAATCAAATTTAGTCATATCTCCAGCAGGAGAATGTTCTCCTTTTTCAATAATTGCTACATTTATACCTAATCTATATGCTTCAGATGCAATCATTTTTGCAAGTTGCCCACCACCCAAAATACCTAAAGTCAATGCTTGTGTTTTGTTAATTTTTGATAATATCATTGTTATTTTTACTAAATTGATTTTGCAGTAATTTGCAGTAAATATTGCTTAATTTTGATAAAAATCAATAATTTTGCAAATTTGTTTGTAAAATTTATTGCTAAAGTATTTTGTTTATATTTTATTTTTAAAAAAATCAAACTAATACTTTAAGTTTGATTTTGTAATTTATTAGTTTAAAAATGAAAATTTTACTGCAAAAAAAAACAATGTCTATTTTCTTATTTATCAATGACTTACTTAAAAGATATAATGAATTTTGCAGTAAATTGCAGTAAAAAAGCATATTTATTTATAATTTAGATTGAATTATCTTAATAATAAAATCAAACTACCATTCAGCTCCAATATAAGTTCTTGGAAGAATTTGCAATTCTGCTAATAAATGACCCAAACATTCAGTATGTTTGCCGTTTCTACCACCAAATTGCATATAACTATTTTGATTTATTATTGGCAGAGTAGCTTTTTCCAAGATTTGGTTTACAAATTCAAACCATTTATCTTTTATAATATTCAAATCACAAGCAATCCCAGAATCTATAAGTTCTTTATCAACTTCATTCATATAAAACATTTCACCCACATACATAGAGAAAAATTCAAGAGCTTCTAACATTCTATTTCTGCTTTCTTCAGTTCCATCACCCAATCTTAATACCCATTGACTACTATGTCTTAAATGATATTTTACTTCTTTGACACTTCTTTGAGCAAGTGCTGATATTCTTTCATCATTACTATTGTAAAGTTCTTCAAATAAATTATATGAGAAGGTATCAAAAAAGAATTGTCTTAATATCAC
Source organism: Ignavibacteriota bacterium (assembly GCA_043743005.1). GTDB lineage: Bacteria > Bacteroidota > Ignavibacteria > Kapaibacteriales > UBA2268 > JAPLFM01. The sequence goes on along the minus strand of JAYTXK010000157.1, from coordinate 8,080 downwards.
ATAAGCAAAGTCTTCATTTTCTTGCTCAACAAGTAACAAATTTTTAAATTCAGATTCGTTTCTCAAATAAGCCAAAGCATCAGCATTTCTACCTTTGCCTTCGATTTGTCCAGCATATTCTAAAAAATTATTTGCTTGCCCAATCAAATCTAAAGCAATATTAGTAATTGCAATATCTTCTTCCAATATTGGTAAATGACCACACAATTGAGAAAGTCTATGTCCTAATATTAATCTATCATCAGCTAATCTTATACTGTATTCAAATAATGAATTATTCAATATCGACATTTACGCCTCTAGGAATTTTGTAAAAATTAGGATGTAAATAAACTCTATCATTTGCAGGATCAAAAAAGGGACCTTTTTCATCTGGAGTAGTTGCAACTATTGATGACGAAGGAACTATCCAGATATTTACAACATTTCCTCTACGTGAATATAAATCTCTGGCATTTTGTAAAGCTAATTCAGCATCAGCACCATGTACACTACCAACATGCTCAAAAGCTTTTCCATCTGATGGCTGCACAAATACTTCCCATAGCTCCCATTGAGTATTATTAGGCATTTTATTTCTCTTTAAATTATCAAACTTCGACATTACACAAATATTTTTGTAATTTACCAAATATTTCAATAACTACAAAAATATAATTTAAAAAGATATTATTATCTTGTTTTATATTCAAATTAAGCAATCTCTATATTATAACAACAAAAATTCCGAATCAAAAATAATTAACATTAACTAAATTGAATATTGAAAGATAGAATATTGAGTTTCTCCAAGTCTTTTTTGAGATATTAATTTGTAATTATCTTGTGGAATTATCATTTCACTTATTCCATATTCAAGCATAATTATTCCATTTTCATTTAAAAGTTTTTTGTTGCATATTTCATTGAAAACTTGGTTTGTACATTTCAAATGATAAGGTGCGTCTGAAAATATTATATCATAAGATATTCTTGAATTTTTGCAATAAGTTAAAGCATCTTTTTTAATTAATTCAAAATTGATTTTTGAGATTTTTAATTCATTTAAAGATTTGTTTAATGTATTGATTACATTAAAATCATTTTCTACAAAATAGCACTTTTGAGCTTCTCTACTTAATGATTCTATTCCCAAAGAGCCACTGCCAGCAAATAAATCTAAAATAATTTTATTTTTAAAATCTATATAATTTGAAATAATATTAAAAATACTTTCTTTATTTGAGTCAGTAGTTGGTCTAACAGAATTAGGTAATTTTGGATTTAGTTTCCTACCACCATAAATACCCGAAATTATTCTCATAAATTAATTTAATTTTATTCTTTCATGATATGCTGGAAAACTCGAACCTATACAAGGAGGGAAAATATGCATAGTACGGGAGCAATATTCTCTATCTCTTGCATCTAAGTCAGTAGTTATCATTCTGAATGCGTTTAATCTGCCTACATTAATTCCAAGTAGCATAGAAGTTTCCCAAGCAGCAATATACATATCTCGAGTAAGTCCAATTCCAAAGAAAAAAGCGTGATCTATTTGTTCAACAGCAATAGAAATTAACTTTCCATATTCAGATTCAAAAACAGCTCCAATTTCGTTTTTATCACTTAATGACACAAGATCATAATAGATAGGTTGACCATTTGAAATAACACTAACATCCATAAATTGATCTTGAACACCAATAATAATTACATTTTTATCAATCATTTCAGGATAATTGTATAAAAAAGCAGAATGTGCACTTAGTTGGCTTATTTCAATATTTTCAATTGGCAAGTCGTATATTTTGAGAATTTCAATACAGGACATAATAATTTGTTTAGGAATAATTACAGCCAACATTAGAGATTGTCCATCTAACCTTTTAGCTAAAGGTACAATATTGGAAGTAAAATCATCAGGGTTGAAAGTAGGGAAAGCATTTTTAATCTCCAAACTAATTAACTTTCTCAATTCAGATTCTTCCATTCCATGTTTACCCGGGAATTGGGATACCATAACACTTTCAGCAGGAATAGTAACACTAATTTTATCAATTCCCATTTCAATTGTGCTAAGTAAGGATACTAATTCTTGGATACCTTCTTGAGCAAAGTCATCTTCAATGTTTTCTAAGTCAATATTATTTTCAGTAGAATTTAAATATATTAGTTTCAAACCCTTCTCATCGGGTTCGGTTATAGTAACATAAGTTCTATCAATATTAAAAAAAATGGATAATGTACGTTTCATTCCTAACTCTTGGCATTTGTTAACTATGCAATTTAAGTGATTTTAAGTTTATATCTAAATAATTTTCTATTTTACTTACAAAAGATAAAGTAATGCTATCACAAATAGCAAACCCTTTGCTTGTTAGTTTGATAAAATTATCTTCTAATAAAATGCAGTTATTATTAATGTAATATTCGATTTCTTTTTCAAAAACTTTAGCTAAGTCCAAATTAAACATATTATTTAATTTTATTATATCAATACCAATCGACCTTAAACCCAAAAATATAATTTCTTCAATCTCATCTTTCAAATTAATATCTTCACTACCAATTATTGTAGATTTTGAGTTTTTGTTAAGGGCAATATATTCACCAAGATTTCTAATTCTCCAAAACCTTTGTTTGTTCAAATGTCCATGAGCTGAAGCACCAAAAGCAAAATATTCTCCTCCTTGCCAGCTCCCAAGGTTATGTTTGCAATATAATCCATCTTTAGCAAAATTAGAAACTTCATATTGCTTAAATCCATTTTTAAGTGCTTCATTAATAGTTAATTCATAAATATCAGCATCTTCATCATCACTAGTTTTAGTTATTTTCCCTTTCTTCCAAGCCACAAATAATGGAGTACCTTCTTCATAAATCAAGCTATAAGTGGATAAATGGGTGGTGCCAAGACTAAATGCAGTTTGTAAAGAGTATTGCCAGCTTTCATTTGTTTGACCAGGTACTGCAAAAATTAAATCTAAATTAATATTATTGAAACCAGCACTTTGTGCATCTTCAATAGCTTTTATAGCTTTTTTGGGTGAATGGTTCCTTTTTAAAAAGCCTAATTCCCTTTTTACAAAAGATTGAACACCAATACTTAATCTATCCACTCCTAATGCTTTATATTCGATTAATGTATCTAAAGCAACTGAACCTGGATTGGACTCCATTGAAAATTCTACCAAATTGCTCAAATCAAAAATATTATCTAAAGTTTTGACTATTTGCTCTAATTGCTTAGGGCTAAGAAGTGACGGAGTGCCACCACCAATATATATAGTAGAAATTTTTGGTTTTAAATTATACTCAAGCATTTCTCTATTAATTTCATTACATAATGAGTCAACATAAATCTGAATTAAATCAAGATTTTTATCTACAAAAAAATCACAATAGTAGCATATTTTTTGACAAAATGGAATATGTAAATATAATCCAAACATTATTTCAAAGAACTCCCAATTCTATCAAAATGAAATCCTTCATCATCTTTAGAAAAATAAATATAAGAAATTTCTCCTAAAATTTTTCTTATACTAATTGTTCCCCATTCTCTCGAATCTGAGCTAATATTCAAATTATCCCCTAATAAAAAGACTTCACCTTTACCAACAATTACTTGATGATAATGATTAATCCAAGATTGGTCAAATTTACTTCCACTTCCAAATTCAAAACTATTTATATAAACATTATCGTTTAAATATAGTACTGTATCTCCTTCAAGTGCAATAATTCTTTTAACAAAATCTTTGTTTGAATTACCTTGATGAAAATTGACGACTTCATTTTTAAACATTTTTTTTTGTTTAAAAAAATACTTATCAACTAAAACCATATCTCCAACTTGCAAAGTGGGAGCCATAGAGGAAGAATTAATTCTATAAAATCCTAAAAAATATATTTTTAAAATTAATATTAAAGCTATAATCAAAATAAAAGCAATTGTCCAAATAAACAAATTGTTTGAACTATTGCCTTTGTTTGAATTTTCTAACACTTCCATAATTATCTAATTATAGTACCAACTCTCGACCATCTAATAGTAGTCAGCTTATTAAAAAATTCGGAAAGTAAAGGTAAGTTTGTATCCCAAGACCAATAAACGAACATTGGTGTACCGATAATATTATCTTCGGGAATAAAACCCCAAGAACGACTATCTTCACTATTATCACGATTATCACCCATACCAAAATAGTAGTTTCTTTTAATAGTATAGCTTGATACTACTTTACCATCAATAGTTACATCAGTACCATTTGTTACAACTTCTTTTGCACCTTCTCTTTTGATAAGTACATCCCAAACTCTTAAATTATCTGGATTTAATTTAATTATATCTCCAGCTTTTGGTATTTGTAATGGTCCATAATTATCTCTTGTAAAATCATTTCCGAATGGGAAATTGGCATTGTGATCTGGCAATTCAGGAATGTAAACACCATTTGGAGCTAAAGGAATTTTATTTCCATTTACATAAAGCTGTTTATTTTTTAATTGAATAGTATCACCCGGAGTGCCACAGCATCTTTTTAAGTAATAATTAAAAACACTTGGCTCAATTTCATCTCTATTGCCCGGATAAATAAATACTATTACATCACTTAATTTTGGTTTTCTATAACCTGGGAATTTATAAAAAGGTAATGGTACATTTACAAATGGTACAACTTGGGGAGTTGTTGGTCCATAAATAAATTTATTTACAAATAGGAAATCTCCTGTCATAACAGTACGTTCCATTGATGCAGTTGGCACTACAAACGAAGCTACTAAGGCTCCATTAATTAACATTACTACAATTATTGCACCGAATAAAGTACGGAACCATGCTATTATTGCAGCAATTCCTGTTGGTTCATTTGTTTTTTTTGATTTTTTAGCCATTTAAATATCATTGTTGATTAAATAATAAAGTAGATACGTATTAATTTAAATATTAGTTTCAAGTGAAAATTTAATCTTTGAAATAAATTTAAATAACTCAAAAGTATATTATGACCAAAATTAGTGATCTGTTTGTAATCTAATAATATATATTAGCTTTTAATATGACTTTTATCATAATTATTTTATTAAAATAATAGTAGTTTTGTAAGTATAGAAATGTAATTAAATAATTATTATTCGTATTTTTAAAGGGAAAAAATGAAAAAGTATTATACTCGTAAAAATTTGTATTTGCTAAATTTAGTTTTAGTAATCTCATTAGTATTTGGATTTGTAAATAGTTTGCAATCAAGTATAAATGGGAAAGTAGGAAATACTACTACTGGGTGTGGTGGTAGTGGTTGCCATGCACCATCTGCAAATGCAGCAACAGTAATATCAATAACTTGTGGATCTGGGTTTACAGTCGCACCAAATGGTACATTAAATATGACTGTGAGAGTTGCAAATTCAAACTCCTTTCTTAAAGCTGGTGGAATTGATGCAGTAGTAAAAGATGCTGCCTCTGGTGGAACAATTGTTGGAGCAGTAAGTAATCCAGGTGCTGGTTCACAAGTAAAAACACTAGAAATTACTCATAAAGATCCACCAAAACTATTTTCTGGAGGAGGTTGTGATTTTACATTTACTTGGACAGCACCTTCTGCTCCAGGTACATATTATTTGCAAGTAGCTGGTAATGCAGTAAATAATAATGGTAATGAAGATGTGAATGATATTTGGAATGTAGCTACACAAGTAATAACAGTTGCTTCATCTGGTTCAGTTGCAGTTGTTACACCAAATGGTGGAGAGAATGTTTGTCAGGCTGGTACTCAAAATATTCAATGGACTTCATCTGGAGTTACTGATATAAAGATAGAACTTTCTACAGATGGTGGTTCGACTTTTCCTTCTGTTATAAATCCAAGTATTTCTGCTTCAGCAGGTTCTTATATCTGGAACATACCTGCTAATCAAACAGCAAATTCATTAAATAAAATTAGAGTAAGCGATGTAAGTAATTCTGCTATCAATGATGTAAGTAATGCTAATTTTACAATAAATGCTACTACATCAATTACAAATCAACCTCAAGCTCAAACTACTTGTGTTGGTACTTCTGCAACTATGTTAATTACAGCAATTGGAAGCGGATTGAATTATCAATGGAAAAAAGATGGTATTCCACTATCTAATTCTAATTCTGGTACATATACTATAGCTGTTATAAAAGTCAGTGATGCTGGAAGTTATTTGTGTGAAGTTACTGGCACTTGTGGAACTATGGTAGCAAGTTCTTCAGCAATACTTACGGTAAAAGTACCACCAACTATTACAATTCACCCACTTACAACTACAGCATGTGTAGGATCGGATGTAAAATTATGGGGCGATGCTACCGGTGATAATTTGACTTACAAATGGCAAAAAAATGGAATTGATATTGTGGGAGCAACTTCAAAAACTTTTACTATAGCAAATTTTCAAATGGCAAACGCAGCAACATATAAATTTATAGCTTCAAGCGTACTTTGTAATTCTAGTGTATCAAGTAATGATGCTGTTGTTACATCTGGAGTAGCACCAGGGATTGCAAAACAACCAATAAATAGTAGTGTTTGTGAAGGTTCAACTGCATCATTTTATGTAGTTGGAATAGGTCAAAATTTGATATACCAATGGTATCAAAATGGAATACCATTAACAAATGAAAATAGTGCCACTATTTCTATACCTAATGCTTTATCTAATAGAGCAGGTAATTATTTTTGCAAAGTAACAGGTACTTGTGATCCTCCTTCTACTAGCAATACTGTTACTTTAAATATAAATACTGCACCTGTAATGCTTGTAAATCCAACGAGTAAAAATATAGCTGAAGGTGGAAGTGCTACATTTAATGTAGTGCCAAAATCTATTATTATTCCAATTTCATATCAATGGTATAAAGGTGCAACTTTACTTGCATCGAAAACAAATTCATATTTGATTTTGTCTAATATAACTATAAGTGATGCAGGTGATTATTCTTGCAAATTGACAAATGATTGTGGTAGTATAAGTTCTGGAATTGGAACTTTGAATGTAGCTTCAGCTGGGAATGGAATTCTTAATTTAGTATCAAATTCTGTTGAGTTCGGTGAAGTAGTCCAAGGCAAACCAGAAGAAAAAACATTAACAGATTTTTTAACTAATACTGGTAAAAAAGCTTTAAAGATTACAGCAATAACAATGAAAGGTTCAGAAAAAGATAATTTTACAATCAAAGGTATTACTTTACCAGCGACTATTGATTTCGGTAAAACTCAAAGCATAAGTGTTGTATTTACACCTGGAAATAGAGGATTAAACTCAGCAATTGCAGATTTTACCACAGAAGATAATCAAATTGTTTCTTTAGGGCTAATCGGGAAATCAGCTGCAGACAAATCAGGTTTACTGATAAATAAAACTGACTTTATTTTAAATGCAAAAATAAATGAAACTGTTTCAACAACAATGACTATAGTTAATAATACAAATTTCCCTGAAACAATTAATACAATTAAGTTTTCAGATAATAATTATAAATTAACTTCACCTTCTGAGTCTTTTACTTTAAATGCAAATAAATCTCAAGATTTAATTGTAGCTTTTAGCCCTAAAGCAACTGGAAATTATAGCTGTACATTATCAATTAAAGTTGACTTTGCAATAAATCCAATTAAAGCATATATTACAAGTGTTGTAGGTGGAAATTCTGTTGAATATGATGAAACTTTGATAACTGAATTGATAGCAGTACCAAATCCAATTGAGGCTTTGACAAATATTTCATTTAATATACCACAAGCACAATCTTTTGAATTTAGAATAGTTGATGCAAAAGGCAAATTAATAAAACAATTTATTGAACCTAATGCAGTTTTAGGTAACTATATCATTAAATGGGACGGAACTGATGAAAATTCAATTCAATTAATTGCAGGTGTCTATTATGGAATATATCAATCAAATAACAAAATTAAAACTTTAATACTAAATATTAAAAGATAGGATCCCCTCATCCTTGTGTTTTAATGTAAGTGGCTTTCTATTAAATTTGAAAGCCACTTTTTTTTAATAAAATCATAAGCTAAATTGTTTTTAAAAATTCTCAAACTAATTAACTTTG
>JAYTXK010000156.1:0-1896 GCA_043743005.1 Ignavibacteriota bacterium | reverse complement strand
GGTTTAGCTTTTGGCTCTGGAATTGTACAAAACATTAAAAATCATAAATTTTTAGTTTTTACTTTACCTTACTTTTTAATAAGTCAGCTTATACAAATTATTAAAATTGTTAAAAATGAAAAAATAGATATATTGCACGCTAATTGGATTATGCCTCAAGGATTAGTTGCAGCAATATACAAAAGATTTTTTAATAAAAATATTAATTTAATAACAACAATTCATGGTAATTTTCTTTTTAAATTAAATTTGAAGTTTTTAAGAAAGCTAATTTACTTTGTACTAAATAATTCTGATAAAATTACTGTAGTAAGTACAGAACTTAAAGAAGAAGTACTTAGTTTGTTGCCAAATAAAGAAGTCCATATTATGCCAATGGGCATAAATACTAAATTATTTGATATAAAAGAAAGTAACATCAAACTAAAAAATAAATTTGGTAATAACTTTAAATATGTACTATTTATTGGAAGAATTATAAAAGAAAAAGGTATCATTGAGCTTATTGTTGCTATGAAATATGTAATTGCTAAAGATAAAAATATTAAGTTAATTATTATAGGTGATGGAGATTTATTAGAAGTATTAAAGGCTTATGTAAAAGAAAATAAACTTAGTAAAAATGTAATTTTTAGAGGATCTGTAAATCATGATGACTTACCAGAATATTTTTCATTTGCAGAATTACTTGTATTACCGAGTTATACAGAAGGATTTGGATTAGTGGTTGCAGAAGCAATGGCATGTGGTGTAAAGCCAATTGTATCAAATTTACCTGCATTTGAAGATTATGTTTCACAAAAAAATGGTATATACTTAAATAATATTAAGCCAAATGAAATTGCTAAAACTATTTTAGAAAATATTAATTTAAATGCTTGTAAAGAAAGTAAACAAGAACTTAGAAACGAAATCGTCAATAAATTTTCTTGGGAAATTGTTACAAATAATTATTATAAGATTTACACTCAATGAATGAAAAAAAACAAAATGTACTAATGACCACATCTTCTTTCTTTAGAGATAAAGAAGAAGATATATTTGGGGGTGGCAATTTTGTTTTTCAATTAGCTAAAGGATTAAATAAAGAAAATAAAGTTTTTATTTTAGCACCAAAATCAAAAATATCTAAAAAAATAGATGTTATTTCAAATGTAACCATTTATAGATTTAAGCAATTTTTTTTTGATTATTTAGATTTAGCATTTGGTCCTGGCATTATTCCTAATATCAAAAAAAACAAATTCCTAGTTTTTACAATCCCCTATTTTGCTTTAAGTCAGCTAATTAATATAATTAATATAGTCAAGAAAAGTCAAATACATATTTTACATAGTCATTGGTTATTACCGCAAGGGGTAATTGCTGCTATATATAAAATTCTTTTCAATCCAAAAATCCAATTAATTTCTACAATTCACGGATCTGATTTATTTAATATGGATAACAAATTAATAAATCAATTCAAAATATTTGCTATTAATAAAGCAGACAAAGTAACAGTTGTAAGTAATGCATTAAAGGACAAACTAAATGAACTTGTTCCTAATAAGGAAGTGCATGTTATGCCTATGGGAATAGATATTTCATTATTTAATATTAATGAAAAAAACAAATCTATTTTAAAAAGTTATAATGATGATATTAAATATATAATTTTTATTGGGGCATTAATTAAGGAGAAAGGAATTATTGAATTAATTGAAGCAATGAAAATAGTAATAGAATCAAACAAAAGTATTAAATTGCTTATAATTGGTGATGGCAATTTAAAAGAAGATTTAATTCATTACTCAATTGAAAATAAGTTAGTTGATTATATTGAATTTTTAGGGTTTATTTCTAATGAATTAATCCCTGACTATTTATCAATTGCATCTTTTTTAGTTTTGCCAA
>JAYTXK010000155.1:0-5706 GCA_043743005.1 Ignavibacteriota bacterium | reverse complement strand
TATATATTGGTTGTTCGGATAGTAGAGTAGCTGCTGAAGAATTAATGGGAGTAAACCCAGGCGAACTTTTTGTGCATAGAAATATTGCTAATTTGGTAGTAAGTACAGATAATAATGTAAATGCAGTAGTACAATATGCAGTGGAGCAATTAAAAGTAAAATATATAATTGTGTGTGGACATTATGAATGTGGAGGTGTAAATGCAGCTATGGATCCAAGTGATATGGGGCAATTAAATAGCTGGCTACAAACTTTGCGTGATGTTTATAGGTATCATAAGCAAGAACTTGATTCAATTCCTGATATAAAAAGTAGATTAGATAGACTTGTAGAGCTAAATGTTAGAGAACAATGTATTAATATTATCAAAATTGACCATGTGCAAAAGATGATACATAATACTGGTTACCCAATTGTGCATGGTTTAGTTTTCAATGTACGAAATGGTGAATTAATTGATTTAGAGCTTAACATTCAATCTATTTTTGATGATATTAGAAGTATCTATGATATAAAACCGAGCAAAACAAGTTAATTAGCTTTTTAATATTTATATTAAATTTCTACTACCTCACTCCAATTCTATTATCACAGCATCTTTTTCTACTGGAGTAACAACTGGATATTTTATTTTGTTTCTATTTTGTAGGAAGTAGAAATGTTATAAATCCCAAATAAGATGCAAACAACTTTATATATTTTTTTTTAAAATAAACTTAAATTAACTAATTAATAAAATTAATTTATTTAATATCGTTGATAACTTTATTTGCATATATGTTTTTTTTTTTTATAGGTTGTTGGTCAAGAAAGATACATTAACTTATATTAAGAATTAAAATTAAAAAGTAATTTGTATTAAAAAATATTTATATCAAAATTAGGAGAATTTTTATGTTCAAACATAAAATTATACAAAAGCTAATTTTAGCTTTATTTTTCTTTTCTTCGGCATTGAGTATCAAATCTCAAACCTGCCCACCACCGAGTGGGAATTGGAATAGTGTTATAAATGGTTTATATGAGGGTATGCCTTCTTATAAAGTTTATTGTGGTGCTGATTATAATTTTAGGACTAATGGATCTGTAACTGATATAAAAGTAGATTGGTCAACTTTGCATCCTTACTACTCCAGACCTGGCTTTACAACAGAAGAATTAAAAGACCTAGAAAGAGCAGCGATTATGTTTAGACTGGCAGGTGATTGTTATAATAGTAATGGTGCAAATTTAACATTTAAATTTTATGAAACAGTTAATTGTGAAACTGAAAAAACTTGCTATTTAGAATTAGACCAAACTCTACAATACGTATGCAAAGACGATGCATTCCCGGCAAACTTAGTACCTATTTATCCTTCTGGCAATCAATTTTATTATCCTTATAAAAGTATATCAGTATGTGGTACAGTTTGTTGCATTACTACTTATGTTGTAAAATGTGCATTCAATGTAACTCATAGCGTTGATAGATTAGTATTACAAAGTAAAACAGTAAATTCTGAGACTTGCCCTACAAGTACAAATGTAAATTGTTTAACAAATGAAGTTGTTCCTTGCAACTCTAAATGTCAATAATAAATAGGAAATCAAAATGAAAAAAATAGTAGTTTTAATAATATTTTGTATAATATACAATATGAATGCTGGCAATAATAGATTAAATATTAAAATAGATAGTTTAGTAGTGGGGCAAACTTTTGCAATGAAAAAATTTAAAAACAAAGTTTTTGTAGCAGGGGTTGAAAGTGGTCTAAATGCTAAGAAAATCAAGTATGGAACAAATTCATTTCTTTATACAGTTATTAGTTTGTATGATGGAAATAATTGGAAAATATTACCAAATTCTGTTAATAAAAATGGGATAAATATACCAATTGCAACATCAACTCAATCAAGAGGAGCATTTGATTCACTTGGAAATATATATATATGTGGAGCTGAAATTTACAAATATGATGGAACAAATTGGTCAATTATTTCAAATAATGATAAATTTTCTCCATATAGAATATATCAAGATATTTGTATAGACAAATATAATAATATTTGGTTTACTGATCAACTTGATGTGAGAGATACTAATAATAAAGATATTATGACCAATTTTATTGAAGGACACAGTGAATTATATAAATATGATGGCAAGAAATTTGAATTAAAATTAAAAACAGATGATGAATTTAGTTTTTATAAAGGTAATTATGGCACTCAACCAAGTTGCTTTTCTGCTTTAGCAAATGGAGATCTTATAATAAATAGAATGTATGATGATAGTTTAATAATTAAAAAAAATCACTATTCTACTGCATATCTTTTTAGAACAAATGGAATTATAGATACAATACAAATTCCTGTAGCTGATCAAAAAGATAGTACTGATATTGCTAACAAACGTAGGAATGTATCACAATTTAATCAAATTGGAGATGATTTATATGTCGATTTAAATTCTGTAATAAATACTGATAATAACGGTTCAAAATCTTTTTGTTGTTCAGGATTATCTGTTTTAAGAGGAAATACTTGGAAGACTTTCGATGAAAGTAATAATTTAAAAAAAGGTTTGTCTTATAGTCCTGTTCATAGAGTTAATAAAATTAAAGATAAGCTATATGCAATTGTAGATAAACAATTTGCAACAATTGATAATTATTATTTTAAATATCTTGATTGGGAAATTCTTCTTAATAGTTCAAAATTAATTCCTTATAATGCAAGTTTAATATCTGATATTAGTAATGTAGATAATTTTTTAGATAACTTTTTAGATCAACATAACCCTTTTGATAATACTTTGTCTGATTTTTTTGAATATAACAATTCAATATGGATTCAACATTTGGGTGGCATTTTTATAATTGACAATTCATTACTTTCTGTCGATGAAAAATCAGATAATGAAGATATAATTATAGCTCCAAATATTACAAATGAAAGTATAAATATTATCAATCAAGGTAATGCAACATACTATGAAATTTATAATATAATAGGTGAACTTTTAATAAAGGAAAATATTACTTCAAATAAAATAGATGTAAACAAATTTTCTTCAGGAACTTATATTATTAAATTTTCAAATGGTATCTCGACTAATGTCCAAAAATTTATTAAATATTAAGGTAAAATTGAAATGAAGATTCTTAAAAACAAAATAATTCTTTTTCTTATAATTATTTTTTCTCAATTGTATGTAAGTAAAGCAATTGACTGCCCTGCAACAAATTCATACTCTTGGAATACTGTTAATATCTCTACTACACAAAATCAATATGGACATTATAGTAATGCAAATGCACAAGTTAGAAATAACAATAATGGTACAATTGATATTATTTTTGATTGGACAAGTTTGGTAAATGATTCTGGTGGAATGCTTTCTGATGAGACAATTAAAAAAATGATAATTGATGATGGTATTAGCTCAGTCATTCCTAATACAAATTATGAGAGTGATTTTGCAGTATCTATATATCACAAAACATATTGTTATTCAGATGTAACTGTTGCTTTGCAAGTCAAAAATAATTGGCAATTCCTTTGTTGTGATGATGAAGCAAAAGCAATATTAAATTCTCAAATCACCCAGAATTCAAACGGTCAATATATTATTCATACTCATTATAGTGTATTGTGTGGTGAAAAATGTTGTTATAAAACATATAATTTTCAAAGAAGATTTAATAATAATTTGCAATTAGTAAATAATTTTATTAATTTGACTTCTGGAGATAATGGATGTATTTCAACTGTAAACTTAGGAAATCATTGCGAAACAAATCTTCCAATTCCTTGTGTAGGCGGAGATTGTAGCAAACCTTAACTAAAATATTAATTTAGCCCATTTTAAAATAAAGAAATGGGCATATTAAAAAACTTACTCAATTTTATATTAAACATTATAAGTTTTATTTATTTTCAATCAACCCCTTCACTTCAATTCAATTCAATTATCACAGCATCTTTTTCTACTGGAGTAACAACTGGATATTTTATAGTTTTTACTAATTTAAATGTTTTTTAAGAAAATTTATTAGCGGCTTCAATTCTTCGCTATCTAAATCCCAATATTCAGCATTATCAAATTGCCAACTTTTCTTATTTTTTAAATCTTCAAAAGAAACTTTATCAACAATTGATGAAATGTAAGCATACATTTTTGTTTTTTGATTAGGATAATTATAATCAATATTTATTTTTGGTAATTGTTTAATGCAACTCAAATAATTGTCAAAACAATGTAAAAGACTTTTGTGTTTTTTATTAATTATTTTTTCAAATAAATCTTCAGATTCTCCATCGTCACTATGGTTTGGGAAAAGAAAAATATCAAAATTATTTTCTATTCCAATATCTTTAAGTTCATTAGTTAAGTATTCTTTTCGTTTTGAACAACCTCCATCAACATCGCTTCTGTCAGTATCAAAAATAATAAGATTTTTATCATTTCTATCACTTACTTTTAGTAACGCATTTTTAATGTTCTTTAAGCCTTGCCAACCTCCAGCTACAATAATTTCATAGTCTGACAAACCTGGAACTTTTAATCTAATCAAAGTATCTAAAAACTCTTTAACAATACTATCTTTACCATCTTCAATAACGATTTGCAACTTCATTATCTTACCTCAATACCATTTTCGACAGCAAATTCAAATTGTTCAAACTCGTAAAAATAGGCTTTTGTTTCGTCATTAACTTTAGCAATTGAAAAATTAGCTATACGATTGCTTTTGAAATTAATTTCTGTTTTTTCCACCGCTTCTTTTAAATATTTAAGAGTTTCAAGATTATGAGTTGTAATAAATAGTTGAACATTGAACTTAGAGGTTGCAATTAGAATTGTTTCCCATAGTAATTTCATTGTTGAGAAATGTAAACCATTTTCAACTTCATCAATTAGTAAAACTCCATTTTTAGCATTGCGAATACCTAGTATAATAGTCAAAAATCTTTTTATACCATCACCTAATAAATATAGTGGCATTAATCTTGAAAACCCTAAATCAACAAGAATATTTTGATTAAAGCCAAATTTTATGTCAGTAATCCTTGGATCAATTATTTTTAATATGTCGATAATTTCTTGAGTATTTTTATTTTCAATAATATTACTTAGCTCAAAATCCAAATTTAACATCTTTATTTGATTAGAAGGAATGAACACTCCTTTTAGTTTTTCTCTGTACTTTGAATTTGGTTCTACATTAGCTAAAATATTTTCAAATTTTATATAAGACTTATTAGAAACTTGTGCGTTTAAACCTTCCTTATTTTTAAAATTAAAAGTTAATTCATTATACTCTTTGTTGCTTAATGAAGAGCCTTCATTTATCATAATAGAATTATTTGCTTTTGATTTTTTATCATTGAAATTATTGAATGCGGGTTTAATTTCTAATTCTCTTTGACAATTTTGATTTTTTAATTTATAACCACATTTTAATTGTAAAGTACTTTCAAAGTCGAGATTGAAAAATAAAGATCTCAAGTCTCCAATATCTTGAATTTGTAAATCTCTAAATAAGTCAATTTTTAAAGCTAATTCTGGATTCGACATCCCTATCATTAAAAAAATTGCCTCAAGAATTGACGTTTTTCCAGAATTATTTTTACCTACAAACAAATTTATATCACTAAATTTATCTATTTTAAGGTTTTTAATTCCTCTAAAGCCTTTTATTTCTATATTTTGCAAATAC
>JAYTXK010000154.1:0-4113 GCA_043743005.1 Ignavibacteriota bacterium | reverse complement strand
CTTCACATCCTTTAGAATAAGGAACAAGTATCGTTCCTTTGTTATAAGTCATTTCTTCTTGCCAATCACTAATACCAGTTTGGGTACGACTAAATATTGCCCAAGTTTTGCCACCATCTAAGCTTCTCCATATCCAGCCACTACCTGCAGCATAACATAATCCATCAGGAACTATAGTTAAAATATCAGAAAGTTTGCTACCTGTTACTCTGGTTTCAACAAAACTTGTCCAATTAATTCCTCCATCGGTAGTTTTAAAAAAATCTTGTTCATCACAAAACCCACCTAAAACCATTCCATTATTTTCATTAATAAAATAATTACCCCACAAGTTTGTTTGAGAATTTTTGGGAGAAATATTGAACCATGTTTTACCACCATCTGTAGATTTATATATTTCATTACCAGATACGTAACCAACATTCTCATTTACAAAAGTAACAGATTCCAATTGCAATGAATGAGTAGGCTCTACAAATGCTCCTTCCCAAGTTTTCCCCATATCAGTAGTTCTTAATACTCTACTACCATAACCAGAGATCCATCCATAATTTGGATTACTTTTCAAAAAGAATACATCTAAAAATGAGTTTCCATTATTATCATTATTTTCAAATCCTTTTGGTATGGTCATTTCTTCCCAAGAAGGGAACCATTGTGCAATTGAAATTGAACGATTGCACATTATTAATAATATTATTATGATTATCTTAATTGTTTTTGTAATTTTCATTTTATTATTGACTACTTTTGTAGCAAAAAGTTTTAATATTTATTAAATTTTAATTTTAATTTTGTTTAAAGTTGTAAAAAGAATTAAAATAGTAAAATATTTCTTCAAAATAACAAAAATATATTAAATTTTGATGTAAATTCTTTGAAAATTGATACTTATAATTTACTTTTAATTGTTGACAAAATATGTTAATATATAATAAACCAATGATTTGATTAGATTTAATGATAAACATTAATAAGTTAGAAGTTGAAAACCCTTGTCATTACTAAGTCCTTAAAGAATAGGTATTTATATTTTCCAAGAAAAAAATGTTTAAATTTAAAAATTTTTTATTTGCGTTTTAGTTAAAAATGTGTGATTTTCGCTTAAGTTAAAATGTGAATGTTGAAAAACATTGTTGAAAATTAATTTATTTTACTTTTAAACATTTTTACAATATTAATTTATATTTTATTATTTCAAAACTCTTAAACCTTCAAAGAATAAATTATGAACTTGACAGAAAAAATTGAAACACTGGATTTATTTCCAACATCTAATACTATTTCAGATGAAAATATGATTTTATTAAAAAAACCAGCAAATTCAGATCCTATTGCTGAATCTAAATGGAATGAGTGTTTGATTGTTATTAAAGATAATACTTCTGAACAAGCTTTTAATACTTGGTTCAAACCTGTTCAAGCAATTAGATACCAAGACAATTTACTAACTGTTCAAGTGCCTAGTCATTTCTTTTCAGAATGGATTGATGCACATTATTCTGATTTGGTAAAAAGCACAATGAAAAGAGTTTTTGGAGAAGTAGTTAGATTGCAATATGAAGTAATTGTTGATAGCACACTTGAAATTGAAGAAACAAAAGGCACTATGAAAATACCTGCTTTTAGATTTCAAAATCAAGCTCATCAAACTAATATGCAAAATGAAAATATTGATTTTAACACAGGTTTAAATCCAAAATATAATTTAGAAAATTTTGTGGTTGGTGATAGTAATCAATTAGCTAATTCTGCTGCAATGGCAATTGCTAAAAACCCAGGAGGTACTAATTTCAATCCTTTATTTGTATTTGCAAATTCAGGATTAGGAAAAACACACCTTATTCAAGCTATTGGGAATTATATTCATCAAGAAAAACCAAGAACTAAAGTATTTTATACTAATGCAGAACTATTTACTTCAGATTATGTTACTTCGGTTCAGCATAATAAAACTTCAGAATTTATAAAATTTTTTAGAGAAATAGATGTTTTGATTTTAGATGATATTCAATTTTTAGCTGGAAGAGAAAAAACACAAGATCACTTCTTCCATATTTTCAATGATTTACACCAAAAAAACAAACAAATAATAATTGCGTCTGACAAATCACCTAAAGAATTAATTTCTATAGATGAAAGACTTATTTCAAGATTCCAATGGGGATTAAATGTGGATATTCAAAAGCCTGATTTAGAAACTAAAATGGCAATTTTAATGAAAAAAGCTGCAAACGAAGGCTTAGAATTGCCTCTCGATGTTGCAGAATATATTGCCTCAAATGTATCAAGTAGTATAAGAGAGCTCGAAGGTGCACTAATTAAACTTATTGCAATTCATACTTTGCAAAATAGAACTATTGATATTCATTTAGCCAAAGATGCTGTTGCTTTAATTTCAAAGCAAGAGCCAAAACAGCTTACAATTGATGATATTAAACTAACTGTTTCTGAGTATTTAAAAATTCCAATTGATCAAATGGAATCACAATCTCGAAAACATGAAATTGCATTATCAAGACAAATGAGTATGTATTTAGCAAAACAATTAACTCAGCTTTCATTAAAAAGTATTGGTTCCGCTTTTAGTGGCAGAGATCACTCAACTGTATTGCACTCATGTACTACTATTGAAAATTATTTGGTTACTGATAAAAAAGTAAAAGCCTCTTATGAATATTTGCTAAAAACTTTGAAAGGTAATAGCTAAATTTAGTTCATTTAATAAACAAAAAACCACCTCCTTGGATGGTTTTTTTGTATATGTTAAAAGTTTTATAATTTTTACTTTTTTAATTATATATTAATTCATAAATTATACTTTACTTAATTACGAAACAAAATACAATTTATATGAATAAACTATTTCAAAAATATAAACTAATTGTTATAACACTTTTATTTATTTTAATTTCTCAGCTTTTTAATAGCTGTGGAATAGTTGAAATAAAAGGCAAAGTAATAGACACAAACAAAAATCCTCTTGCAGTCAATGTCATTTGGCAAAATCTTGCTTCAGGTGATACAATTGATAATATGCAAAATGATCCTATTACTGGAGATTATAAGTACCTTTTACCTCAAAAAATTCATTATGGATATACTTTTACAAAAGTAGGTTATTTCCCAGTATTTAGAAATATTGATTTAAGTGATAATAATGAGTTTTATACAAATGAAGAAGATATAGTCTTAATTATGTTATCAGTTAAAGAATTGATAGCTAAAGGTAGCTTTACAGTAGAAAATGTTTTTTTTGATAACAACTCAAGAATTATGAAGCAGGGTTCTCAATATTCATTAAAAATATTAGCTAATTTTTTGAATGAAAATAATATTTCAAAAATTGAAGTGCATGGATATACAGATTCTAAAGGTGATGACACATATAATATTGGTCTTTCTACTGGTAGAGCTGAGTCAGTTTGTGATTACTTAAGAGGTAACGGCTGTCCCAAAATAACATTTATTCCAAAAGGATTTGGTAAAGCAAACCCAATTGCCAGCAATGATACTGAACAAGGTAAATCTAAAAATAGAAGAGTTGAAATCAAAATTATCAAATAATTTTTAATTAATATTAATTTATGGGAAGAAGTCAATGAAAAATACATTACTAATTGCATTATTATTAATAACAGCATTTAATATCGAATCCTATTCACAAAATGAAAGAATTGGCAATAAAGGCTTAATTTTTAGTTTGGCAAATGCTACTACAGGCAATTACGAAGGAGGAATTGGTGGAAAAATTTATTTTTCAAAAGATATAGCAGGAAGGTTAGGGTTTGGTCTGGCATTAGGAAATGACAATACTGCAATTTTACTTTCTCCCGGAGTTACATTCAACTTAGCTGTTTCAAAACCAGTAACTTTCTATGCTGGTGGTGAAATGATAATAAAATCTTCAAGTGGTGCAAATGCTCAAAATCCGGGTTTCCAATTTAGTCTTGGTGCTATAGCAGGAGCTGAATGGATGATTGATAAAAATGTTGGAATTAGTGGTGAATATTATTTATTATCTGTAAATATATTAGCTCCTAAAAATGCAGATACAAAAGTTGCGATTGCTATTGGAGCTTATGCTAAAATGCTTCTAACATTTTACTTTTA
>JAYTXK010000153.1:0-1518 GCA_043743005.1 Ignavibacteriota bacterium | reverse complement strand
TGATAGCCCACAAATAACTTCATCACTTCCAACTAATTCTTTTATTCGACTAATTTCATTTTCAATAAAAGATTCAGCACTCCAAGTATCATTGCATTTACAGATATTTCTAACAAAATTTTCTAAAATCTTTTTACCTTCTAAAGTATGATGAACTTCTGGGTGGAATTGCACACCCCAAATTTGTCTTTCCAAATTTCTAACAGCACCAAAAGGAGAATTTTCAGAATAAGCAATTACTTCAAATCCTTTAGGTGGCTCTGTGAGAGAATCTCCATGGCTCATCCAAACTTGTGAATCTTGAGCTACTCCATTAAATATATCTTCATTATTTTTAATATGCAATATTGCTTTACCAAATTCTCTTTTTGCTGCTCTATCTACATTGCCTTCTAAAGTATAAGCTATTAATTGCAATCCATAGCAAATACCCAATACGGGCAAGTCAAGTGAGAATACATCATAAGATGGTATTGGTGCAGTTTCGGAATAAACTGAATGTGGTGAGCCTCCTAATATAATTCCATTTGGATTAAAGTTTTTAACTTTTTCAACCGAAGTATTGAAAGGAAGTATTTCACAATAAACACCAATTTCTCTAATTCTGCGAGCTATTAATTGAGTTACTTGTGAGCCGAAATCTAAAATTAATATTTTTTCTTGTACGTTTTGCATATTTCTTTTTGAGATTGTTTAATTTATTTCTTCAAAATTAAGAAAAAAGTAAGAAAAATTAAGTTTTAGTTTTCAATATTGGAATATTTTTACTTGCAATTAAAATAAATTTTACATATATTCGATTAATCTTGTAACATAATTTACAAAAAACTGTTATTAATTTTAGAACAGTTAACAAAATCAAAAAAATAAAGCCTATAAGACAATTATTACACAATAGCTTATTATAAAAATCGTCGAGAGTTTATAGCTATAATAAATTTGTGTACTTTATTATTTTTAGGGTTAATTATGTTAATCAAATCATTCAAAATCTTAAGTCTTTTTATTTTATTATCACAAGTATTACTATGTGTTAATAGTGATATTAAAGTATTAAAATCTAACGAAAAAGAGTTAATTCTATCTTACAAGCCTCAGTTATTAGGTTTTACTGAAGTAAAATTGGATAATGGTCAAATTGCATTTATTCCTAAAATTAAAGATGCAATTCTATCAGAAAGCAAATCTGGTAAATTACAAAAGTATATAGTAAAAGATTTAATTAGCATTCCAAGCAAAAAAGGATTTAATCTTGAAAGAGTTGATATAATTGATGCAGTTGAATATAATAAAGCTATGGCACCAACTCCATATTTTGAAAAAAACAAAGATAATATTTCCTCTCCAATTTATAAATATAATGAAAATTTGAAGAATGAATTCACATCAGATTTTGGCTCAATTGAATATGGTGGTTATTCAAGATTTCAAGAAGTTGCTGATGTTAATTTTCTTGTTGCACAATTTAATACAAATACTGGCAAAATTGTTATTCCAACTGAAATTAGATTAACAATT
>JAYTXK010000152.1:0-4485 GCA_043743005.1 Ignavibacteriota bacterium | reverse complement strand
ATTAGCCACACCACTCGAAAACTGACTATTAAAATAGTATTTATCTAATAAATTTCTATGGTCATAAAAGAAATTCTCAGACTTTTTGTTCCAAAGATTAACCAATGGTGCCACTCCTTTAGCCACTTGAATTCTGGTAGCAAGCGAAGCATTATCAAAATAAGTATAAGTTGATTTGGTCTGAGGCGACGACATATCTCTAAATTCTTTAAGCATATTATTAGATTTGTAAGTTTGTCCAGCCACTAAATCATAAATATACTGAAAATTCTTGTTATTTTCTAAGGAAGTTATTCTATTACCCATAAAATCATAGCTAAAATTGCCAGCTAAAGCTCCATTAAAGTTATAAGCTGTTAATTGAGATTTTGTATCGTAGGCATAATCATAAATTTTATCTGCACTCGTTCCTTGCTTACTTTTAGATTGGCTAATTCTATTTAAGTTATCATAAGTAAGCTCTTCTGAAAATATACTTGATGAATTACTTGCATATATTTTCTTGAGGCTTGAATTAAAATATGGAACTTCAGACAATTTTTCAATATTTGAAATAATCAGTTTTATTTTACTCATTTGCGAATATAATATAATTTCAGAAGCTATACATATAACTTATGTTATCTGTTTATAGTTTTTATATTTTTCTAAGTTTTGCTTTTTTATCTCGTGATATTTTGGACTGACAGCATTAATATTATAGTGTTTGTACTCTGTATGAAAGACATCTTTAATTCTTAAAGCTGGTTTCAAATCACCATCTACTATCCTTGTGTTTTGGCTTAATACGAAACTATTCAATTTTTTTAGATTTTCTATAAATCCAATGGAGGTAATATCTTTGCAGTTGCCTATTTCTAAAACTTCAATATTATCTAGATTACCCAGTACCTCAAAATTATATATTTTACTGCAAGTATCAAAACATAAATATTTAAGATTTTTTAGAAACTGCAGTTCATCTATGGTTGATAGATACCTACAATAGCCAAAACCTAATTTTTCTAAATTCACTAAACTTTCCAATCCTTTACTTGATTTAATACTTGATGATTTAACTTGTAATTCTTTCAAATTGATTAAGCTACTTATTATATTTAAATCAATTTCTTTAAAATCAACTAAAGTTAACCATTCCAAATTTTGACAATTATCTAGACCCATTACCCTGCCTTTACGCCAATCCAATCCTAAATGTTTTAAATTAATTAAACCACTTAAATCAATTATATTTTTGTTTGTAGATGACCCTCCTATTGATAATTGTTTTAAGTTAACTAAATGAGTTAAAAAACTATAATCTTGATCGTAAGCACAATCAATACTTAAATTCTCCAAAAATATATAATCATTTAGAAAATCTAAAGTGACTAATCTGTCAAAAACATCAAATATTCTTAACCCATTAAGATTGTTTTCAGTTATTATTTGCAAAACTTTTTCTACTGAGTATTTTTTTCCATACATTAGCATATTGCCATAAGGTGATATTTTGAAATTTTGTTTCATAATTACTCTGGTAAATCGTATTTTGTTATAACATCATTAATCATTGAATCGTATAATTCCATGCGTCCACCCATTGGGTTTACTTTATTTAAAATTAATCCTCCTTTAGGACCACCATAACTTTTTATTACATATTGTTCATAGACTTCCCTTTCTAATTGTGTTTAGCCTGTCATCGAATAATAAACTACGCTTTCTAGTTAAATAAGTTTTACTTATTATAAAGTAAATCATCTCCCTTACCAAATTCATCAATTCCATTAAATCCAACATAATACAATAAAAAAGAATCTTGAAATTTATAATAGTTGATATAGTATTGAGGATTTCCAATTCCAAAATAAATGCTATCATGTAAAGCTGGATTTACTTGTATACCAAAACCAATTGTAATAATTTTATTTTCGTCTGATAATGTATCAAAATAAATATAGGGTTCTTTTTTATTCATAAAATAAATTATAGAATCTAAGAAGTATTTACCATTAGTATTAGGGTAATTACCATATTTAACTTTGTATTTTATTAAACCTAAATATGATTCATTTAATATATCTTTAGCAATAGTATTTTGAAGTATATCATGCTTTTCACCTTCTTTAAAATTAGTTTTTTTGATAAATAAATATAAAAGTACAATAATAAGAAATGCACTTAATAAAGAAATTAACATTATAATTTGAAATAATTTGTTTTTATTTTTTGGTTTCATCAGTTAATGGTTTAGTATTGATTGTTGCACCAGTTAAATTAATTCCAATTGCTTCTAAAGTTTTGGTTAATGCTTGCATAAGCCTTCCAACTAATGAAACTCCTGAATAATTCGGCTTAATCGTTGAATTTTCACTTTGATTTGATGTAGCTAACGCGTTAAAAAGTTGAGCTGGTAGAACAGCTCCATTTGGTTTACTTAAATTTAAACCGGACTTTTGTAAAACTTCCATAGTATTTGATACACAAGAATTATTTGTTATATCATATTTCTGATTTTCACCAGGCTTTAAATTCAAACTTTTTTCAACTTGCTCTTGATTAATTTTTAAAGTAACTTCTCCAACATCTCTAATTTTAGATTCATTTGATATATAATCATTGTAATTATATACATGCCACTTCCCATCTCCATTAAATGAATAAATATTATTATCAATCCCTATTGCAATATGTCCACCTTGACTATTACTTGTAAATCCATCTTGATTAATCGATGTAGGTCCTGTGTAAATTGCAAATACTCGAAATCCATCAACATCTTTTAACATCACAGGACTATTCCCACTATACTGAAACGGATTCATTGTATGATATTTCTCCCAAAGTGGGTCTATGGCTAAAAACCTACCTACTTCGGTATCGTACTTTCTTACCCCATGGTCGCCCAATTTGCTTTCTTTGTCTTTTGGCATCTCCACATAGCCAAGTCTTGTCTTAGCTTTGGCAAAAGGAATGTTAGTTCCAGAGGCTTCTAAGCCTCCAAAAGGTTTGTAGTCATTGTATGATTGCATAATTAATATAACTCATTTAGATATTTAAATAAATTTTCAATAATATTCTTAAAATTACAACTACAATAATCCAATATCTAAATGAAAAAAGACAAACTACTAAAATCACATTCACATTATTTTCTAGAATAAAATCTTTACTTGCTAAAATCACATTATCATAGTTCTCATATTTTTTAATTGATTTAAAAGCAAAATACTTAAAAGGAAAGTGTAAAAATAATGGTATTAGAACATACCATAAGTTAACCCAAAGCACAAATACCATTATTGAAAGAATTGCTGTGAAAAAGAAAGCAGAAAAGTCTGATGTTAACTCTTTAAGACCATCTAAATTTTTATCTTTTATTTCTGAATATGAAGAAAAATTTTTATTTTTTGAAAAGGCACTCTCTTTAAAAACCACATAATACATTGTAAATTGGTGAAAAAATTTGTTTACCATTTTACACCTAATACTTGATTTTGTGAATTTAATAAGATTGAAAAATTAAAATCAAATTTATCAATTTGAGCTGAAAGTGAGGGGTTTTTATCTCCAAATACTCTGCCAATTTTACCTTCACCCAACCAAATATTGTTGTTACTATATTCACTTATTCCAGCCGAATATCCAAACAATGAAACACTACCATTTAATCCAGGGTTTTTAGTAATTTGATAATAGCTTTCAGCATTTAAACTTGACCCATTTGGATTAAAATAATAGCCAAAAACCCCTTCAGCGTTTATTTCTCTGCCATGTATATTCGTTGTTACATTTGTACTATATCCAATTTGTAACATTTTAGAACCATCTTGAAACCCTCTAAATTTAACATCAAATGATGGAGCTAATCCTATTCTCAAAGCCATTGAGCCACTTATATTAAATCCTATCGTATTGGGTACATAATCTCTTATGTATCTATCATACATCATTGACATATTGCTTGAAATTTCATCAGAAAAAGCTTTAAATGAGGCATCCATTTCATTAATTAAATTACATTGAGATTCTAGATATTGCCTTACAGCATATTCATCAGGTGAATATGCAAACCCATTCCTATCTAACATCATCACAGGACTATTCCCACTATACTGAAATGGATTAAGTGTATGGTATTTCTCCCAAAGTGGGTCTATGGCTAAAAACCTACCTACTTCGGTATCGTACTTTCTTACTCCATGGTCGCCTAAGTTACTCTCTTTATCTTTTGGCATATCTACATAGCCTAGTCTTGTCTTAGCTTTGCCGAATGGAATGTTTGTTCCAGAAGCTTCTAAACCACCAAAAGGTTTGTAGTCATAATAAGTTTGCTCTGCATTGCCATAACCCACTCCATCTACTCGTAATGAGCCTAAGTGGTCAAATACCTTGTAACTCTTAACCCAGTCTCCTTGAGCATTTACTCGCCAAGAAGCATACTGACTTGAATGAAACTCTACTGGGTATAAAAGCACATACTGTTTGCTCATTTCAGTTTGG
>JAYTXK010000151.1:0-1566 GCA_043743005.1 Ignavibacteriota bacterium | reverse complement strand
AATATCAAAAATCTGAGAATGCTGAAAGATCAAGAAGACCATTAAATGAAAATTTTTTTGATAGCACTTGGGGAAATGGTATTTCAAAATAATTAGTTTATTCTTCTGTAAATTGTGTTTTCAAATTCTAAATTAATATGCACAAAAAAATTATACATATTGATATGGATGCTTTTTTTGCTTCAGTTGAGCAAAGAGATTTTTCCAAATATCGTAGTATTCCTATTTCAGTTGGTGGAAGTAAATCAAAAGGAGTAGTTTGTGCAGCCTCTTATGAAGCAAGGAAATTTGGTGTAAGAGCAGGAATGCCCTCACATCAAGCGTACAAACTTTGCCCTCAGATTACTTTTGTACCTCTTAGATTTCAAGCATATAAAGAAGCTTCTAACCTTGTAATGAATATTTTTAGAGATTATACCGAACTTATTGAACCAATGTCCCTTGATGAAGCCTACCTTGATGTAACAGATTGCAATATCAAAAATAATTCTGCTACACTTATTGCAAAAGAAATTAGAAAAAGAATATTTGAGCAAACCAAACTAACTGCTTCGGCTGGCATTTCAATTTGTAAATTTCTTGCAAAAGTAGCCTCCGACTATAATAAACCAAATGGAATGAAATTAATTACTCCAGAGGAAGCACCAAAATTTATTAGTTCACTACCAATTGCAAAAGTTCCTGGGATTGGTAAAGTTTCTGAAAAGAAGTTTAATGAAAATGGAATTTATGTTTGTCAAGATATTTTGGATATTGAAAAGTCAGAACTTCAAAGATTATTTGGAAAAATTGGAATATACTATAAAGAAATTCTGAGCCTTGAAAGAATTGACCCTGTTATGCCAACTAGAATTAGAAAATCTTATGGAAAAGAAAGAACATTTAATGAAAATATTACAAATATTGATGAAATGAGGGATGTCATTATCAAATTAGTTGATTTGATTTCTCCTGAATTAGTAAAATATAATATTGTTGGCAAAACTATAACTTTAAAAATTAAATATTCTGATTTTACGGTTAATACTCGAAGTAAGACAATTGATAAATATGTATTTAACAAAGTTGATTTGCTTTCTGCTTTGTTTGAACTATTAATAATTCCTATTCCTCCATTCAAGCCAGTTAGACTTTTGGGAGTTTCTTTATCTAATCTTAAAAATTCAGAAGGCTCTGAATACTATGAACAATTAATGATGGAATTTTGAGTTTATTTAATAATAAATAAATGTACTTAAATAGAAAATCTTAGAATCAAATTCTCAAAATAGAACAACTTCTTTAGAAAATAACAAGAATTTTCAGTATATTTATGATTTAGTGGCTGGAACAACTTACAAATCTAATAATATGCTTAAAGAATTTAAAGATATGTCGTCGCCTCAGACCAAATCAACTTATACTTATTTTGATAATGCTTCGCTTGCTACCAGAATTCAAGTGGCAAAAGGAGTTGCTCCAATGGTAAATCTTTGGAACAAAAAGTCTGAGAATTTCTTTTATGACCATAGAAATTTATTAGATAAATACTATTTTAATAGTCAGTTTTCGAGTGGTGTGGCTAAT
>JAYTXK010000150.1:0-11889 GCA_043743005.1 Ignavibacteriota bacterium | reverse complement strand
TTTTGTCGATACCCTTTTGTAAATTGCAAATATATTTTAATTGAGTTTAATTTATTGAATGAATAAGAAATTAATAATATTAATTCTTATATTAGTTTTATCAACTTTTAATAATTTTTTATTATTATCTGAAAGTAAAGTTAAGCCCTTGTCTAATAAAGCCTTAGGGTGGCAACTTAATACTTTCTATGAGAATATTGGAATATATAATGATTCAATTAAATACTTTGCAAAGCTTAATAATGGCTTTATTTGGGTAACAAATCATTCAATAATAAGTGATAATTTTACAGTTTATAATGATACAATTAATGGAAATGTAATTAATTACAATTTCTTAAATTCAAAATTACCAAGTTATAAACATAATTTACAAAAGTCTA
Source organism: Ignavibacteriota bacterium (assembly GCA_043743005.1). Lineage (GTDB taxonomy): Bacteria > Bacteroidota > Ignavibacteria > Kapaibacteriales > UBA2268 > JAPLFM01. Next base: position 11,506 of record JAYTXK010000150.1, on the reverse strand, counting down.
AAACTACAATTATTAAATCAAATATTAATATTGAAGTAAATTCTTATTCTGAAATAACTCTTGTAAATATTTATAATAATATAAACTTACGATTGTATTTTGATTCAGCATTATTTCGATATGACTTTGAAATAAATGAAAATGGAAAAGTTAATGATATTCAAATGCAAGTGTTGGGAGTGGATAAAATCAATAATACAGAAAATCAAATTGAATTTAATTCAATAAATGGTTCTGTTTTCCACAAAGATTTGAAAGTATTTACAAAAGAAAGTAAGATTGAGTTAAAAAGCAAATTTTCATTGATAAATAATATAGTTAGCTATAAAGTAAATTCTGAATTTAAAACACCGATAATTATAGATCCATTAGTTTATTCAACATATCTTGGTGGGAATAATTTTGATTATGCACAAGCAATAACTCATTCTAAAAGTTCTGATTTATATGTTACTGGATATACTTCATCAACTAATTTTCCTTCAAAAGTAGGTGCTTATAAAGAAGAATTAAAAGTAAACAAAAGTCAAGATCCAGATGTTTTTATTTGCAAATTCGATACTTCAGGGAATTTAATTCATTCAACATTTTTTGGTAGTTTTTCTGAAGATAAACCTTCAGGTATTGTAATTGATTCACTTAATAATGTTATTATTAGTGGTTTTGTAAGAGAAACTCAAACTTTCCCAACTACAGATAGTGTGTATCAAAAATTACATAAAGGTGGATATGATTCATTTATTGCGAAGTTTGATTCGAGCTTGAGTAAACTAAAATATAGTACTTTGTTAGGTGGAAGAAGTGACGATTATGCTCAATCAATTACTATTGATACAGCTAATAATATAATTCTTTGTGGATATAGTTCTTTCGTTTCTGATTCTATATTTTTTCCAGTTACATATAATGCAATACAAAAAACTTCAAATGGCAAAAATGATATTTTTATTACAAAAATAAGTCCAAAACTTGATAGCTTATTGTATTCTACTTTAATTGGTGGTAGTGAAGATGACTTTCCACAAGATTTGGTATTTGTTGATCAAAATAAAGTATTTTTAGTTGGCTCTACAAGATCAACTGATTTTCCAAGAACTCAAAACGCTTTAGATATTACATACAATGACTCAATTGATAGTAGCTTGTCAGATATTTTTATAATGGTTTTTAATTTTGAATTTGTAGATATTGATTATAGTAGTTATTTTGGTGGAAGTAAAAAAGATGTTGCATATTCAGTAGTAAAAGATACTTTGATGAATTTCTATTTTACAGGTTTTACAGAAAGTTCAGATTTTCCAGTTACTATTAACGCATATAATAAAAACTATAACGGACTAACAAATTCTAAAGGTAGAGGAGATATTTTTGTATCGAAGTTTAATTATGATACTAAAAAAATAGAATATTCCACATATATTGGAGGAAATGAAACTGATAGAGCTTATGAAATTATTTTAGATTCAATAGGCAATGCATATTTAACTGGATTTACTTTTTCTAAATCATTTCCAACTACAAAGCATTCTATATCACGTTTTTTGCTCGATACAGCTCAATCAGACGCATTTTTCTTAAAATTGAGTGCATTAGGAGACAAAGTACTTTATTCTACTCTTTTGGGGGGAAATGATGCAGATTTCGGGAAAGGAATTCTAAGTTTGAATAATAATGATTTTTATATTATTGGTTCTACAAGTTCTGCAAACTTTCCTATTACTGCTGATGCTTTGAAAAACAAATATACTGATTCTGCAAAATCAGATGTATTTTTTAGCAAAATAATATTAAAACCAGAAGATTTTGGGACTGATGATATTTATTACGTGTGTATTGGATCAATTGTAAAACTTTCAAGTATATTTACAAATTCATCTAATTCATTTGGTTATCAACCATTTACTTACAAATGGTCTCCTTCAATTGGTTTAGATTTTGATAATATTGCTTACCCAAATGCAAGTGTTTCATTTAGTACAACATATTCTTTATTAATTACAGATTTTGTTGGAAATCAATTTTATGATACAATACCAATTAATGTGGTAAATCTAAATAAACCTATAGTTAGTGGTAACATATTGGTATTGCAAGGTCTTACAGAAATTTATAGTACTGAGATTATTAAAGGTGTAAAATATAATTGGATTTGTAATGGTGGTAAAATTGTTTCAGGGAAAAATAGTCCAAGTGTATTAGTAAATTGGCAAAATACTATCTCTGGTGCAATATATGTTTCTTATGAAAATGATTATGGTTGTAGAGATACTTCTAATGCTTTAAATGTCTTAATTCTTGGAAATAATGAACCAAAAATATATATTACAAGTGGGAAGTTAATAAAATGTTCAAGTGATACTTTGATTTTAGATGCAGGTCCTGGATTTTCTGATATAATTTGGTCAAATGGAAAAATTGGTAGGTATGATACAATTTTTAATTCTGGAAAATATTGGTATAAAGCAAATAATCAGATTGCAAAGTTAGTTTTTTCAGATACAGTTACTGTGTTATCAAGCCCAAGCCCTGTAAAACCAATAATAAAATATACAGGTGGAGAGTTTAGATGTTTATCAACAAATGTAACTTACAAATGGTATTACAATGATTTAGAAGTTACAAATGCAACTGATAAAAGATTTAATAAAATTGGAAATGGAAAATACAGATGTAAGGTTTTTGCTGCCAATAAATGTGGTACTTTTTCAGATTATATTAATATTAATGATTCTGTTGGTACAAGTGTAGAATTAAGTAATTTAAATAAAATTTCACTATTTCCAAACCCTACAAATGATATTATTTGTATAAATTTGAATGGCTTAGAAATTACTACAATTAAGATTACTGATATTTTGGGAAGAGAAATATTTGAAACAAAAATTATAGATTATAATATAATTCAAAATATTGATTTGAGTTCATTTCCAAATGAAGTTTATTTTTGTATTTTAAATTCCAAAAGTGAAACTTATAAACAATTGATTTTAAAGAAATAGTAATTATAAATTTAAATCTTTCATAAGCATTGATAAAGCATATCCAACAGATAATTCTCTATTAACTTGTCTATTATTGCCAAATATAAAACAAATTGCTTTTGTTTCTATTGGAGTTGCAATTCCAATCCATACTGTTCCAACTGGTTTTTCAGGAGTGCCACCATTTGGTCCAGCTGTACCAGTAATTGATAAACCATAGTATGTATTATGTATTTTTCTTACATTTGAAGCCATTTCCAAAGCAGTTTCTTCACTTACAGCACCAAACATATTTAAAGTATTTTCTAAAACTCCAAGTTGATTAATTTTTGCTATATTACTATAAGTTAACTCACCACCAATAAAATATGATGAGCTACCACTTAGCTCTGTTAGTGCAGCACCAAGTAGCCCACCAGTGCAGGATTCTGCTACAGAAACAGTACGATTTTTTATAATTAATTTTTTAGCAATAATTTCCATTATATTTTCAGATTCAGAAGAAATAATATAATCCCCTACTCTTTTTCTAATTATATCTTCAATTTTTGATATTTTGTTTTCTCCAATTTGAAAGCTATCAGCTAAAATGCTAATTCTTAGTTTAACCCCTCTATATGAAGGTAAATAAGCCAAACTCGAATTTTCATCTAAAAATTTTGATTGATCTCCAATTTTCTCAGCCAATAATGACTCTGGAATACCTATTGTTAATAGTGTTTTATAAACTTTAACTTTTGAATTAAGTTCTTTCATTTTACTTTTAACTAATGAAAGTAAATGTTCTAAGGTAATTGCTTTCATTTCAGATGGTACACCTGGCATTGCAACTAAGTATTTTCCATTTTTTTCAAATAGCATTCCAGGAGCAGTGCCTACTGAATTAAACAATACTTTACATTTTGTAGGTAAATATGCTTGTAATTTATTGCTTTCTAATAAAATTCTACCTCTTTGTTTATATAAATTTTCTAAATGATTTAATATTTCTAGATTTAAAATTAATTCATCTGAAAAATATTTACATAAAGTAGTTTTAGTAATATCATCATGTGTAGGACCTAAACCACCAGTAACTACTATCATATCTGATATTTGAAAAAGTCTATCAAATTCATTTAATATTTGAGATTCATCATCAGAAATAGTTGAATGAGTATAAATATTAGCACCAATTTTTGAAAATTCTGATCCAAGCCAACTTGCATTTGTATTTACAGTTTGACCAATTAAAATTTCATCACCAATAGTTAGCAAAGATATGTTAAACATTATTATTAAGTTTGTTAATTAAAATTTATTATAAAGTAAGCTATTATATTAATTAAAATAAGCAATGCTACAAAAGCTAACAGCTGATTTTGTAGCATTATCATCCCAAATATTATATTCAAGTGATTTTGCAGAATTTGGATCAATTAAGCTCAGTAAGGCATAAAAGGGAGATAATCCACAAATTCTTCTTTTGTCATTATTTTTGGCAATTGTATTGAAAAATTCATTTTTATTAATATTTGTTAAATGATTAATTAAAATATAATCTTCATTTTCCAATGTTTCAAATTGAGTATTAGCTTCAAAATCATCATTAAATCTTTGACCTATATGAGCCAAATCACCACTTGCCAAATACAAAACATTTTTACCAGATTCAGAAATTGCATCTTTCAAAGCAAAAATTTGATTTTGGTAAACTTCAATATTTTCAGGCAAATTTTTATTAGAAATTTCATTAAATAAACTTCCAGTTAAAATAGGTAGAATTTTGAAATCCATTCCTTTCAAAATATACTGTAATAATATCAAATGATATTCAATTGAATGTTCAGGGAAATGTGCCATTTCATCATAAGTTATCCTGCCTTTCAATTTCTCATCAATCGAATTCAAAATATCAAAATCGGTTTCTGCTATACCAAAAGGAGTTGAATATTGTTTTTTGGTAAACATAAAATAATCACTTGATTTATAATGAGCTGTACCTAAAATAACAATCAAATCTGGATTGAGATTTTTAATTGAATTGAAAGCAGGAGAATATACTTTATGAGAAATTTCACCTAATCTAAAATCTATATGAGGTGCAGCAATTGCAATTGGGTTTTTATCAAATTCAAATTCTCCATTTGTTAATATATTTTCAACTTCAATTTCTAATTCTTTTGGATTATCTGAATATGAACTTCCTGCACAAACATAAGGTCTGACTTCAGAATTTAAATAATTAAATATTTTCTCTTTTTCTTCTTTTATAAAATTATTTTCAATAAATCCATATGAATTAAGTTGATTATAAATACTTGATATTTCTAGTGTTGAGTAATTGACTTGATATTTTTCTATTAGTAACATAGATATAAATTCAAAAGTATTTTTACCATCTAAAAGGCTTGTAATCAAAAATATTTCATTTGAAAATATTAATTGGTTTGAAGCTAATTGCAACTCATCTTCGAAATAAATAAAATTTTGATTTTCTTCAGTAAAAATATGATGTTTCAAATCTTTTCGAAAAGCGAATGGAACTTTACTCATTAATTTTTACCTTTTTATAATATAAAATTATTAAGCCAATTCCAGCAACTGATAATAAAAATGAAATTGGAAGATAATTTATATTCTTAGAATTAATATAATAATAAAATATTACAAAGGAAGCCAAAAACTTTGATCCTGCTAATAAAAAAAGTAAAGTTTTTAATTGTTTTTGTTCATTTTGGCTATTCATTAAAAATCAACTCTATTTATTTATATTTAACTCTTCTCATTAATATTTAACTCTAATCATAAAAAAATTATCTAAGAGCAGATTCTAAAGCAGTTTTAGCATCAGTTTTATCATCTCTATATTTTATTATTATTGGAGTAGATATTGAAAGATTGTGTTCAATTCCAAATTCAGAATTAATCCTTCTTGCACCTGGTACTACAACAGCACCTTCTGGGATTGTAAGTACATTTTCATTTGTTGAAGCTAAAATTGATTTATTTACTAAATCATATACTTTTGTAGAAGCAGTAAGAATTACACCTGAGCCTAATACTGCTCTTTTTTTAACCATTACACCTTCATAAATGCCACAATTACCACCAATCATAACATCATCTTCAATTATAACAGGTCTGGCACCAGCTGGCTCTAAAACTCCTCCAATTTGTGATGCTGCACTTAAATGAACTCTTTTTCCAACTTGAGCACAAGTACCTACTAAAGCATGTGAATCTATCATAGTACCTTCATCTACATAAGAACCAATATTAATATACATGGGAGGCATACAGATTACACTTTTTGCAACATAACAACCATTTCTAATTGATGAGCCACCTGGTACAATTCTCACTCCATCTTCCAAGGTCATTTCTTTTGTATTTAAAGTATCTTTATCAAAAAATCTTAAAGTTTTATCGACTGATAAATCTATAATAGAACTATATTTGAATAGAATTAATATCCCTTTTTTAACCCATTCATTTACAATCCAAGTACCACTTTCACTAGGTGAAGCCGAACGTATAGTTCCATTATTTAATTTATTTAATAAATCAACTTGAACATTCTTTATAATATCCAAATCATTTATTTTATTATCAGCTATATCTAAAATTAGAGATTTTAAATTTTCCATTTTATTTTCTATTATACTATGAAACAATTTCCAGTTTCAACATCTTTTTCAACTTTTTTGTATTTTTCTTGTTTTACTGAGCCATCATTATATCTTACTGTTACCATATCGTTTCTTCCAATTTTAGCTTCTGCTCTTTTGAAAGTTGCAACATTTGAAGATTCTCTAACATTATTTGATTGCTGTAGCTGAGGTTCTTGTAAATAACTTGGAGTAACATCAGAATGAGTAAAATTAAGATTTCTAGTAATATTAGTGTTTCTCAAAACTGGAGCTTGTGATTGTTTTGGTCTTTCTGATATTTGACTTCTCTCAACTACTTGAGGGAAATACTTAAATGCAAATTGAACTGACTCTTTGTTGATTTCGCCCAAAAGTTCAACAAATATATCATAAGCTTCTTTTTTATATTCAAGCAATGGATCCTTTTGACCATAAGAACGAAGGTGAATCCCCTCTTTCAAATCATCCATAGTACGCAAATGCTCTCTCCATTTTTCATCAATAGTTTGTAATACAGCTACCTTTTCCAATTGACGCATAAAATCCTCACTTAGCATCTCTTCTTTTCTTAAATAAAACTCCTCAGCTCCTTCAACAACATTTGAAATAAATTTTTCAATTGTTATTGCTTCAAATTCGCTTTCGTTCATTTTTAATTCTGAAAGCAAGTTAGCTCTTACAGCAGCTTGAGCAGATTTTAAGTTCATAGATTCTTGATGAAATTCTTCATACCAATTATCAGCAAGCTCTTCAACATATTCCATTAATTCTCCTCTTAGTCTTTCACCACTTAAAGCGTGCTTTCTTCTAGTATAAATTACTTCTCTTTGTTGATTCATTACATCATCATAATCAATAAGTCTTTTTCTAATTCCAAAATTATTTTCTTCTACTTTCTTTTGAGCAGATTCAACAGTTTTAGAAATCATAGAATGTTCAATTGCCTCACCTTCAGGAATTTTTAATGATTCCATAACTTTAGCAACTCTTTCACCACTTGCACCAAATAATCTAATTAAATTATCTTCAAGTGAAATATAAAATTTAGATGAGCCAGGATCACCTTGTCGACCAGAACGTCCACTTAGTTGTCTATCAATTCTTCTTGCATCATGCCTTTCAGAACCAATAATAGCAAGACCACCAGCTTTTCTTACTTCTTCATCAATTTTTATATCTGTACCACGACCAGCCATATTTGTTGCAATAGTGCAAGCACCCTTTCTACCAGCATCAGAAACTATTTCAGCTTCACGAGCGTGATTTTTGGCATTTAATACATTATGAGCTATACCTTTTACTTTAAACATTTTGCTTAATATTTCTGATACTTCCACAGTTGCTGTTCCAACCAAAACTGCCCTATTATTTGCTAAAAGTTCTTTTACATCATCTGCAATTGCATTATATTTTTCTCTTTTAGTTTTATAGATTACATCATTTTGATCATCTCTAATCATAGGTCTATTTGTTGGAATAGAAACTACTTCTAATTTATATATTTTTTCAAATTCAGGAGCTTCTGTTTCAGCTGTACCAGTCATTCCACTAAGTTTGTGGTATAATCTAAAATAATTTTGTAATGTAATAGTAGCCAAAGTTTGAGTATCTTTTTCAACAAAAACATTTTCTTTAGCTTCAATAGCTTGATGTAAACCATCAGAATATCTTCTTCCATCAAGAATACGACCAGTATGTTCATCAACAATCATAATTTTAGAATCTTGGATTACATATTCTACATCTTTTTCATAAAGTGAATATGCCCTTAAAAGTTGTGAAACTGTGTGCATTCTATCACTTCTTTCAGAATATAATAAGTGTGCATCATCGATTTTTGATTGTTTTGCTTCTGGTAATAAACTTTCATCTCCTTCAATCATACTTATTTCAGAAGTAATATCAGGTAATAAAAATAAGTTTGGATCCTCTTGAGCATTACAAAGCAGCTCTCTTCCCTTTTCAGTAATATCAATTTGGTGAGTTTTTTCATCTACAGTATAATATAATTCATCATCAATTTCATGCATTCTTCTACTTTGATCACGCATATAATTCATTTCTGTAGTATGTCTTAATCTTATTGCTTCAGTATCTTGAAGAATTTTTAAAAGTCTTTTGTGTTTTGGCAAACCATGTGAAGCTCTTAAAAGTTGAATACCTGCTTCTTCTTTACTTTCTTTATCTGGCTTTGATAAAAGTGTAGCAATTTGACCAACTATTTCATTTACTAATTTAGTTTGTGTATCAACTAACCTTTTTACTCTGCCTTTCATTTCATCAAATTTTTGATCAGTTCTATTTACTGGACCTGAAATAATAAGTGGAGTTCGAGCTTCATCAATCAAAACAGAATCTACCTCATCAACAACAGCAAACCAATGTACCCTTTGTACCATTTCGTCAATTTCAGTAACCATATTATCACGAAGATAATCAAATCCAAATTCATTATTAGTACCATAAGTAATATCTGAATTGTATATTGCTTTTCTTTGACTATTTTCCATATTTGACTGTATAGCACCAACATTGATTCCTAAGAAATCAAATACGGGCTTCATCCAATCACAATCTCTTTTTGCTAGATAATCATTGACAGTTACTAAGTGAACACCTTTTCCAGTTAATGCATTTAAGTACAAAGGTAGGATAGCTGATAAAGTTTTACCTTCACCTGTTTGCATTTCTGCAATTTGACCATTATGTAATACTATTCCACCTACAAGCTGTACATCATAAGGAATCATCGCCCAAATAGACTCATTGCCAGCATAAAAATAAGTATGTTTTCTATCTGTTAATCTACTACAAACTTCTTTTACTACTGCAAATGCTTCGGGTAAAATTTCATCTAAAGTTTCTTCAGATGTTTCAAAAATACTTTTATTTAAAAGTTTGACTCTATCATTTACTTCATGTACTTCATCAGCAGATAAAGCTTCATTTATAAGTTTATTTTTTAATTCACTTCTTTCTATTTCAAATTCAGAAATTGAATTTCTTACTTTTTCTTTGAAATAATTAGTTTTTTGTTTTAGCTCTTCGTCGCTTAAATTTGCAAGTGTAGCAAATACATTGTTAATTTCTTCTACAAGTTCAAAAGCCTGTTTTACTTCTTTTTCGGATTTAGAACCACCGAAAAGTTTTGATATAAATTTTAACATTACTTGATTATATTTTAAAATAGTTGTAAATAATCAAGTTTTAACGCTTTATCTTTAGTTTTATTTGAAAATATTAAAAGATGTTCAATATTTAATTTGTTAAATAATCGTTTATTTTCATTTATTATCATTATAAAGTGTTGTATTTGTAGGATCCAAGTATTTTAAATCTTTTAGAACTTGTACATTATTAGTACCTTTGAATATTGTAATCAATTCTAAAGCTTTTGCATCAAAAAATGATTGCAAAAATACACTTGAACCACTCATTTTATTTTTTTTATAATCTGCTAAATCTGAAATAAAGGCTTGAATATTTTTTAATGCTAATGCCCTATCTGTTGACATTTTATCCAATCCATCAACGTGATAAGAATAAATTAATTTTCTAAATTGTTCAAAATTAGGATTTAACATTTCAGAAACTAAATTGTATCTTGTAAAATCACCAGGTTGAGAAAATGTTTGCCAACCATCAGCATTATCTCTACAATTATTTGCAATTTGTCTTGCAACTTCATATAGTTTAGTTCCTTCCAAATCACCGTAAGAATCAAAATCTAAACCCAAAGCTAAATAAGTATAAAAATCAATTATACTTATAAATTTATCACATCTTTGTGGATTTAAAGTAAATGATGATCCCTGAGAATAATCAAAGTTAATATTATCTTCATAAATTTTAAAACTTGAAGAAGTACCACCTTCAGACCCTTTAATATTTCTTTTTGAAACAAAAATTAATTTTCCAGAGTATTTACCGTTGGAACCACTTGTAATGTAAATTGTAAGATTGATTGGAATTTTAGGTCCTTCCCAATCTATGTTAGAAAATTTTTGATTATTTAAGTAATTTGTCAAGTCTTTTTCCATTGTACTTACGTTAATTCTTGCCTCTTGGGTTAATTGTTCCATATTAACAAATACAGTAGCACTTAATTCTTGTGCTTGTACTTTTTGAAACAACATTGATAAAAATGCAATAATAATGATATTTTTCATAGTTTTTCTTTGAATTTATTTTAAATGATGTTAAATTTAAGAAATTTGATTTAAACTATTATGCAAAAATTATGAAATTTAGTTTCATTTTAATTATTTTCTTATATAAATGTAATTTGTTGTTCTGTCAAACTCCAATTTCATATCAAGAAAATGTAATTAATTCAGCTATTGGAAATGTACAAATAGGTCAGATATTTGAAAATCAAATATCTGAAATTGATTCTATTTATAATAAAGTTTGTGTTTCAGTTAATCCATATAAGTTTGGATTGAGTGAACTTAATCAAATACAATTAAGTGGTTTATTTGCAATTAATAAAAGTATTGACGTTGGTTTAAGATTTAAAGGTAATAATAGTGATATTTATAAAGAATTTGCCTTTAGCACAAATCTTAGATATAAACTTGAAGAAAACATTTCACTATCAATTATTATAAATTATAACAACATTTTCATTAAAGATTTTAATAAATTTTCTCAATTTAATGTTGATATTTCATCAAAACTTAAAATCGATAATAGAATTAATGTAGGAATTAAATTAGAAAATCTCAATAGGTCTAAATATGATCAAAATAAAAACATTTATCAAAGATTTATTGGTGGAATAGATTATAACATAACTGATTTATCATTTGTCGAATTAGCAAGTAGAATTAATTTTAACTTAAATTCAGGGTTAATTTTAAGTTATAAAACTTCTTTAACAAATAATTTTAA
>JAYTXK010000149.1:0-5710 GCA_043743005.1 Ignavibacteriota bacterium | reverse complement strand
ATTTTTTCAGCATCGAAGGCACCAAGAAAAGGAGGAGGTAAAAACTTATCAAAAGTCCTTGCTTTGCCAATTGTTAAAATCAATTGAACTAAAGAACTATAAATATCTGATTTTCCAGCTTTTGCTTCAGCCCAAAGTAGCGACTCTAGCTCAAAATACTCTTCTTCACTTTGGTGTATACAAACGCAAAAGTCCACATTGCCGATAATTTTAGTGCAGTCATATTGCCAAAAAAAATCATGAGCAATTTTGTTTTTAAGTTCTTCTTCTCTAATATTTATATAAAGCATATTTTTTTCTATTATTTTAAATGTAAAATAACATTATTTTTTTTAATTTATCAAATGTAAATATTAACATTAACAAATATAAAAGTTATAGCGTCAAATTAGTTCCAATCAATTGATTTCTTTTTAAAAGTTTTGAAATGAAACAAAAAAAGCCCTTCTGAATTGCTTCAAAAGGGCTTAATCTTAAAATTTATTTGTAATAATTAGTGTTTTTTATGTTCTTCTTTTGCAGGCTCTGGTTTATGCTCTTCCTTTGCAGGTTCTGCTTTGTGTCCGCCTTCTTCTTTATTTACTTCTAAGTTTTTTTCAATTGGGTCAGCAGGATTAATAAATTCAACTCTACCAGTTTCAATATCATATAACGCCCCAACAACATCAATTTGACCAGACTGCTTCAATTCTCTTAAAATATCGCTTTTTTCTAATAGCTCTTTTACAGTAAGTTGAACATTTACTTTTGCAACTGCTTCTACAAAGTCATGATTTTTAGAAGTTCTTTCTTCACCCGGAGCAGTTTTTACAAAAGCTAAAGCAGGCTGAATTTCTTTTACAATTGCTCCAATATTGCCAAGCTGAACATTATCGCAAGTGCCTTTTACCCCACCACAGTGGTTATGACCAATTACTACAACTAATTTTGAACCTGCAACTTTGCAGCCATATTCAATACTACCAATTATTTCAGGAGTAGCAAAATTTCCAGCAATTCTAACGTTAAACACATCGCCAATTCCCTGATCAAAAATAATTTCAGAAGAAGTTCTCGAATCGATACAACTCAAAATAACAGTAGAAGGGAATTGCCCTTTTTCAGTTTTCTGAATTTGGTATCTGTAATCTCTTTCAGTAGAAATGCCATCTAAAAATCTACCATTTCCATCTTTCAATTTTTGCAATGCTTGAGCCGGTGTCATTTTAGTTTGAATTTCTTTAGTCATTACTTCAGTTGATAATATTTTATCATCTTCTAGTTTTTTTTCTTCTTTATGACCACAAGAAATAATAAGACTAAATAATAAAACAAATGCTACATTTTTAGAAATTGAAACTATTTTCATAATGAAACCTATAAATTAATAATTGAATAAACATGTTTTTATTTTGTAACTGCTTTTCCTAAGGCTTTCCACTTGATAAATCCTTCAGGCATATCATAAATTACTTTAAATCCTTTTTTCTTCATTGTGTTAGCAGCTTGTGAACTTCTGCCACCTGAATAGCAATAAACAAAAACTGGTTTGCTTTTGTCTAATTTATTAATATTGGCTTCAAAATTAGCATCGTAAATGTCATAATTAATAGCACCTTTTATGTGGTCTTTGTTAAATTCATCAGCAGTACGAACATCTACTAATTGAGGGTTTTCGCCTACTTCTTTTAGCTTTGCTTCAAATTGGTTTACATTCATAGAATTCGATTGTGCAAACAATAGAGTTCCAATTATTAATACTAATATTATCAATAATACATTCAGTTTGGTTTTCATTTCTTACCTCATTTTAGTGTTTATAAAATTTAAATATTATATTTAATTTAAATTTCGTCGCCATTTTTTGTAATCAAAACATTTCTTTCTAAGTAGCTTATAATTTCTCCAGCTATATCGAGTTGTGTTGCCTTTTCAATTCCTTGCAGACCCGGAGAAGAATTTACTTCTAATATAAGTGGTCCTCTTGAGGACTGTAATATATCAACTCCAGCAACTTTAAGCTCCATAGCTTTTGCAGCACCAATTGCAGCAGCTTCTTCTTCTTTGCTTAGCTCTATAATAGTTGCAAAGCCACCTCTATGCAAATTTGACCTAAAATCTCCTTCTTTGCCTTGTCTTTTCATTGCTCCAACTACTTTACCATCTACAACAAAAGCTCTAATATCAGCTCCACCAGCCTCTTTGATAAATTCTTGAATTAGAATGTTTGCTTTCAATCCAGAAAATGCTTCAATTACAGATTTGGCTGCTTTATGAGTTTCAGCTAAAACAACTCCCAGCCCTTGAGTACCTTCTAAAATTTTAATGATTAGTGGAGGCTTACCAATTTGCTTAATTATCCCCTCTACATCATTATCTTTTGGGTGATTAGCAAATATAGTTTTTGGAATGCCTATACCTAATTGCGATATAATTTGCAAACTTCGTAATTTATCTCGAGAGCGAACTATAGACTGCGAACCATTTGCACAAAATACATTCATTACTTCAAATTGCCTAACTACAGCAGTACCAAAAAAAGTAACAGAAGCACCAATTCGAGGAATTAAAGCATCTATACCATGAATTTCTTCACCATTATATTGAATTTTGGGTTTACCACCTTCAATTAATATATTGCATTTTGTATGGTCTATTACTTGCACATCATGACCTCTATCTCTTCCTGATTCGACTAATCTGCGAGTGGAATAAAGTCTTGAATTTCTTGATAAAATTACTATTTTCATTTCTTGTCTCAAATTTGGGAATCCGAAATTAACAAATATTTCTTTGATACATCTACAATAAATTTGCCTTTCAATATTTTTCTTCCAATTAGCACTGGACTTCTCATTTTACTCCTATTTGTAAGGGTAAATTCTACTAAATAAATCTTTTTCCCAAACTTAACTTGTAGCTTAATTTTAAATCTTTTTTGTATAGTACCATTTGAACTTCGAACTTTTACTAATGAGTAACTATCAAAATTAAATGGACGATTATTAAATGCCGAATGTTTTGGGTCAAATAGCTCACATTTCAAAATAGTTTTATTATCTAATTTTTCTTCTCGAATCTTGTGGCAATGCAAAGAAGAAGTATAAGCACCTGTATCTATTTTGGCTTCAACTCCAATTAAGTTAAAATCGATTAAATCTATACATTCCTTTCTACCTATGATTTGCTTTACTTTTGCCAATTATCTTTCTAAATATATTTAAAATAAAAGCAAAATAAAGAATTGTTTGATTTCTTGCAATAAATATTATTGATTTTAGTAAAATGTAGTGATAATTAGTTAAATAATTTGTTTCGTTAATTTTAAAGTCTAAAAATATCCATTAAATTTACTATCCCTTTTGCCTTTTCCAAATGGATCAAAATTAGATATTGGTGCAATCATTTGGCAAATATACGAAAAAGCATCTACTTGGTCATCATGAGTAGCATTTGGAAAAAGCATTAATTCTCTTTCAAATTCATATAGCCAATGTGCATTTTGTTGGAAGTAAACTTTGCCTGCCGAAAGTAAATTTGCAATCGGATATGATCTTGTAAGCTTGTCTTTATCTGCTTTGAGATTTTGAATTGGCAATCCAATTTCTCTTGCATGATTGATTAGAAAAGTTTGAAATTGAACACTTTCAATTCCAATAATACTCGGTAGCCAATTTGCATAGTTATTCAAAATCAAACTTATATGTTCTGAGCTTTCCATTCTCTTTCTGATTACATCCAATACCAATACTGATTTATCTGGAGTAACGGCAAAAGTGAGCAACACAGTATAATCTGCTGTTTCTTTGGTACTCATAGCCAAATCCATTGTGCTGTATATTTTACAATCTTTTCTGGGAATTGCTTTTGATTGGTTAGAATCTAATAAATAAAACTCTTCATTTGTTTGGAAATATTTAAATGAAGTTTTTGGGAAATTACCTCCTTCGAGTGGTGCTGGTCTTTGCTGATACAAGCCTGAAAAGAAATACGTTCCCATGCTTTGCTTGGCTTTATTTAACCTTTCAATATCAAATCTCTTTTCCCAAAGTGGTTCTCCAAGAACTCTATTCAATTCGTCGTTATCTTCTTCGGCAATAGCAGGTAATTTTAGCACTTCCCATTCATTAAGTTCACTTTCTAAAAGTCTTCCACAAATATCATCTTCATGCCATCTGGTCATTACCAAAATAATTGCAGCATCTGGTTCTAATCTTGTGTAAGCAGTGGATTGGAACCAATCCCAAAGATTATCTCTCAATTTAGCACTTGAGGCATCTTTGTGATTTTTGATTGGGTCGTCAATTATCATTAGGTCGGCTCCTCTACCAGTAAGCGAACCTCCACTTCCCACACAATAAATGCTACCTTTACTTTTGTCAATTTTAATTTCTGATGCACTTTTGTAATTTTTATCCAATTCCAAGCCGAACATTTTATTGCCAAATTCTCTAAAAAGGCTTCTCAATCTTTTGCCAAAATGATTAGCAAATGCTTGCGAATATGTTGTAAATATTACATTTTCGTTCCGGAAATTGCTCAAATACCAAAAAGGGAAATAATGAGAGATTAATTCACTTTTGCCGTGCCTGGGAGGCATATTTATTATTAACTTTTTGATTTCTCTTTTTGCTACTTTTAATAGCTTTTCATTTATTAACTGCAAGTGCTTTGCAAAGTCCCACTTTCCATTACTAATTTCAATAGCTAATTCAGCAGGTGAAGATTCAAATATTCTTTCACTCATTTTATATATTCCATTATTTTAAAATACAAATCAACGAAATATTATTTTAACTCCAAACAAACGGTTTGCAATTGGTTTGCAAAAGAAATATTACTTTTGAATGTTGATAACTTTTACTATGAATATGTTTTTTTTTTTTTTATAGCTTTGCAGAATAGTTTTTATTACATATATTTATTTAGGAATTTTTATGAAAAAAGTATTTTTGTTTTTTGCGTTTGTAGCAATTTTATTTGCATTTAGTTTTAATCAAGAAGCTATAGCCATTCCAGGAGGGTTAGAGTGCATTGATAGAGCTATACATACTCCTTGTAATGATTGTGCAAATGGCGATTGGGTTTATGACACACTTTCAGTATATGAACATACTGTTTACCCTTGCAACTTTCATTATTGGTTCCGATATGCTTATAATGAAAGCTGTTGTCAATATTTTGTTTGTGGAATAATAATTAGTGGTATTTATCCTCCAGCATGTGTGCCTGTATATGCAACTGATTCACAGTTATTTAATCACTGTTTAGAGCTTTTACTTGACAATGGTAAATTAAGTCAGCTTGATCCCCCATGTACTGCTGTAACAATGACTTCTGCAAAATGCTGGAATTTTTCAGCATTAAGTCCAGTAACTGGTGCCAAAGTTGGTGCACCATGTCAAGGTTCAACTTGTTGTAAAAAAATAATTTCCAAAGACGCTAATAATCATTGGAATGTTACGGGTACTTGGTCAGAAGATGATAATGATTGCGATAATTTAGCAGGATGTGTAAATCTTTGTAAAGATACTTATTTCAAACATTCTAATTTACAGAATGATGAAAATAAAGTTAATAAAGACAATAGTGAATTAGATTTAATACTTTCTTTAAGATCAGATGGGATAAATGATTTTATAGACATAAAATTTAATTTCAATTTTGTTGGGAATTATGAACTAAATTTATCTAATATCAATGGGGGTAATATTTTAGAGTCAAAATTTGA
>JAYTXK010000148.1:0-3413 GCA_043743005.1 Ignavibacteriota bacterium | reverse complement strand
TTAGATTCAAGTTTAGAACATGATACAATGGAATTAATCACCAAAAATTATATTACTGAAAAAGCATTCAAGTTTGGTGAAATAATGAATCCAATTAGATTAATGATAACTGGAAAGCCAGTAGGTGCTAGTATGTATGAAACAATTGCAATTTTAGGAAAAGACGAATCTAAAGCAAGAATTTCTGAATTTTTAGAACTTTCTAACTCAGGTAAGATTTAATGAATTTCAGATTAATTATTTATATTTTTTTAAGTGTATTTATTATATCTTGCAATGGTGGATTAGTTAAAACTAATGACCCTAACCATATTGCTAACTGTTTGAATGATAATACAAATCATATTTTAATTAGATGGGGAAATTACTTAACCAAAAAAGATAAATTAATTGATGGATATATGATTAAATCTAATGGAATTATTTATAGATTGAATAAAATCGAAGATACAACAGGAATTGAAATTACAGGTATTAATGATAGCTTATATTGTTTATTTAAAAATAATGTAGAAATGACAATTATGAAAAATCAAATCTTGAATGTTTTTGCAGATACTTCTAGATTTGTTTTTTTGGAAAATCCCAAAAATCAATATGTATTTAGGGCTTTTTGGAATCCAAATTATTTTGATAAAAATAGAAGGAACATAGAATTTGGAGCTTTATACACACAGTATATGTTACTATTGCCAGAAAATGAAATTTTAAAAGGAAGATAATGCAAGTATTAATAGCTGATGATAATATAGATTTTTGTACTACGATTGCAGAAATTGTTAGTGATTTAGGGTACAAAACACATACTTTACAAACTCCTAATGATGCTATTAATTTTTTAGATAAAAATAGCAAAATGATAGGATGCGTTTTTCTTGATATTGAATTTGGTACAAATGAGAAATTGACTGGCTTGGATATTCTAGAATTTTCAAGAAAGAAATTCCCTTCAATACCAGTTGTAATGATTTCGGGTAAAGGCTCTATTGAAACTGCTGTAAGGGCTACAAGATTAGGTGCAATTAATTTTATTGAAAAAAGCATAGTAAGTAAAGATAAAATTAAAAATGTACTTGATAGTGCTATGGAAAAAGTTAATGAAAATGATGACAACAAAGTAATACATAGATTTTTATCAAGCAATGGGATTTTAGGAAAAAGCAAGAAATTGCTTGAAGTTGGTGATAATGTTATTAGATTTGGAAGAACTGACTTAAATATATTGATTACGGGCGAAACAGGCACAGGAAAGAAACTTGTTGCGAAAGCAATTCATTCTATTAGCCGTAGAATGAAAAGTGATATGATAACTGTAGATATTCCAAACATTCCAAAAGAGATATTCCAAAGTGAATTATTTGGTCATACTAAAGGTTCATTTACTGGTGCAACAGAAACTAAAAGTGGTTTATTTCAAAAAGCAAATAAAAGCACTTTGTTTTTAGATGAAATTGGAGATTTGCCACTTGATTTGCAAGCAAATTTACTTTTGCCAATAGAAGAAAAAACTGTTAGGAAAATTGGTTCTACCGAACAAGAACAAGTAGATATTAGATTTATTTCAGCTACTGATAAAGATCTTGTAAATGCTATGAAAGAAGGGAAATTTAGAGAGCAACTTTACCACCGTTTAAGAGAATGTGAAATTAATATTCCACCTCTTAGAGAAAGGAAAGAAGATATACCTGATATAATAAATTACTATACTCAGCTGCATAATGAACAATATAATGATGGCAAAATTATTTCACCATCAGCAATCGATTTTATTCAAGAGCAGCAATGGTATGGTAATATTAGAGAGCTATATAGCGTATTGAGAGTTACATTACAAACTGCAAAATCAGATGAAATTGATGCTAAAGAAATTAATAAAATGCTTAAACAAAATGGAGTTAGTCCTTCAACTTCAAACAAAGTAATAGAAATTAGCTATAATGACAGAACATTAAAAGAAGATATTGAAGAAGTTGATAAAAAGAAAATTGAAAACACACTTGAAAAAGTTTCAGGAAATGTAAGCAAAGCTGCTGCTCAGCTTGGAGTTAGCAGGGAAACCTTACACAATAAGATAAGAAAATATAGTATTGAAATTGATGCTTTTAGGGTTAGGAAGTAAAATAAATTTAAAAAGCCACCCAAAAGGTGGCTTAATATTTTTATTTATATTGTCGAAGAAATTCTAACCTATCTTGAAGCTTTTCAATTGGAACTAAAAGTCTTTCTTTTCCAAGTATAGCTTCGTTTGGGTCTGTAAAAATAATATCGTAATCTTTGCTCATTACTATTGCTTCCTCTGGGCATACTTCTTCGCAATATGCACAGAATATACATCGAATCATATTAATTTCAAACTTAACTGGATAGCGTTCTTTTTCTTTTTCTGTCTCTGCTGCTACTACTTCAATAGCAAGTGCTGGGCAAACTCTAGCACATAATCCACAAGCCACGCATCTTTCACCAGATTCCTCCATTACAAGTACTGGTCTTCCTCTATAAGAGCCTGTTGGTTCCCATCGCTCTTCAGGATATTGACGTGTAAACGAAGGTTTAAACATTTGTTTGAAAGTAATACCAAGACCACGTGCAATTTCAGGAAGGTATAATTTTTCCCAAAATGTAAGTCTTTCTGATTGTTTTACTTGAATTTCTGAACTCATAATATTTTGTTATTTTAGCAAAATTAAGAAATAAATTATAGTTTAAAACCAATAATTGCAATTGCAGTTACCAAAGCATTAATAATTGATAAAGGTAAAAGAATTTTCCAACCTAATGACATAAGTTGATCATATCTAAATCTTGGAACAGTCCATCTTACCCAAATAAAGACAAAAATAAAGAACAACAATTTGGCAAAGAAAACACAAAACTGAGTTAGAGCTAATTGCCAAGAACCATCTTGCATTCCAAGAATTTCCTGAGGAAATGGCAATTGCCATCCACCAAAAAATAAGATTGAAATAAATGCAGAAGCTGTAGCCATATTAGCATATTCAGCTAAAAAAAACATTCCAAACTTCATACCACTATATTCAGTATTAAATCCTCCAACAAGCTCTGGTTCTGCTTCTGGCAAATCAAATGGAGCTCTATTTGTTTCAGCAAAGGATGCAACTGTAAATATTATAAAAGCTATTGGTTGACAAAAAATATTCCAATGCCAAAACCAACCAGCTTGTTTCTCAATAACACCATTAAGTGATAAAGTACCAGATACAAGCACCACCCCAATTAATGCCATACCCATAGAAAGTTCATAAGAAATCATTTGTGCTGATGAACGCAATCCACCAAGCAATGAATACTTATTATTAGATGACCAACCAGCTAAGGTTATTCCATATACTCCCAATGTAGTCATAGCAAGAATGTATAACAATCCAATATTTAAATTAGGAGCAATTCCCAAA
>JAYTXK010000147.1:0-2829 GCA_043743005.1 Ignavibacteriota bacterium | reverse complement strand
TTGCAGTAGAATTTCTTAAAATCCTCTCCTACTGGAGAGGATTTAGGTGGGGTTCTTAATTTGTTCTTTGCTCCGCAAAGTTTTAACTACAACCCCTCTCTTAGTCTCTCCCCGGTGGGGCGAGAAACAAGAAAAATGGTAAAAATCACTGCAATTACTGCAAAATATCGCCTAAGTCATTGAAAAATAACAAAATGATTTTGCAGTAGAATTTCTTAAAGTGCTCTCCTACTTGGGAGGATTTAGGTGGGGTTCTTAATTTGCTCTTTGAAACACAAATACCAAACACTTGATTTCTCATTTCATTCAGAATGACACGAAAAATATAGCATAATTTACTGCAAAGGGTCAATCGACCCCTGCAAAAAATTCATAAGTGCTTGAAAAATAACAAAGTAATTTTGCAGTGGAATTTCTTAAAATCCTCTCCTACTGGGGAGGATTTAGGTGGGGTTCTTAATTCGCTCTTTGAAAAGCAAAATATCAAACTCTTGACTCCTCGCTTTGCTCGGAGTGACGAAGTAAAAATAGCCCATTTCACTGCAAAGGGTCAATCGACCCCTGCAAAAAATTCATAAGTGCTTGAAAAATAAGAAAGTGATTTTGCAGTAAAAAATGTATTTAAATTCCCCTCTCCTCAGGCTCTGCCTGAATAGAGGGGTGGCAGTCCAAAAGACTGACGGGGTGTTAAAAAATGCTCTTTGAAAAGCAAAATATCAAACTCTTGACTCCTCGCTTTGCTCGGAGTGACGAAGTAAAAATAGCCCATTTCACTGCAAAATACTGCAAAAAAAACCGTAAGTCATTGATATATAACATAACGATTTTGCAGTAGAATTTCTTAAAGTCCTCTCCTACTGGGGAGGATTTAGGTGGGGTTCTTAATTAGTTCTTTGAAATTTCTTAAACTCCAGAGGAGTTGCTTGTTTGTAGAAATAAATTGATATAAATAAAAAAGCTCAAAATTATGAGCTTTAAAAATATTAATCTATATATTCAAACTTCTATTCTTTAATTATTTTATAATTCATAAATTCTTGATTACAAATAGTTTTAATGAAATATATTCCACTTGGATATGAAGCAAAATTCACTTGCATTTTGTTATTAATATTCTGTGCTGAATTAGAATTAATAACTTGACCCAAACTATTTGAAATAGAATATTGAATTTGAGAAATATCACAATTTGTATTTATAGTAACCAATCCATTAGTAGGATTAGGAGAAATTTCTCTACCAAAATTAACTTGATTTAAATTTTCAACATCAGCAGAGCTATATCTAAGCACAATAGTATGAGCACCTCCTGCAGAAATTACTTTCCAGTCATTATTATTACCAACTCGAGTAGGCGAATTCCTATCTATTGTATCAGCAACTCCTAATTGACCGTTGCCATTCAAACCCCAAACCCATAGAGTCCCGTCGGTTTGTAAACCAATTGTATTTTCAGGTCCAGCAGATATATATTTCCAATTTGTATTAGTACCAATTCTTTTAGGAGTACTTCTGCCAAATTTAGTAAAATCTCCTAATTGTCCAAATTCATTATATCCCCATCCATACAATCTACCATCAGACTTTATGCCCATCGAATTTCCAATACTTGCTGAAATTGAGCTCCAATTTGTTTCAGTTCCAATGTGAATAGGTGTATTTTTATCTTTTAGTATTCCATCATTCCCATCACCTAATTGACCATAAAAATTATCACCCCAAGCCCATACACTACCATCAGTTTTAATAGCTAATGAATTACCACTAGATGCAGCTATTTCTTTCCAATCGTTACCACTACCTACTTGTGTAGGTATTATTTTATCAATATTTGTTGCATCACCTAATTCACCATAATAGTTATCACCCCAAGCCCACAAAGTTCCATTAGTTTTAATTGCAATAGTATGTTGAATACCAGTAGAAACATTTTTCCAATCATTTCCATTACCAATACGTGTTGGCTTAATTATATCTATTTTAGTACCATCACCAAGTTGACCAAATGAATTATTACCCCAAGCCCACAAGCTACCATCTGCTTTAATTGCCATATTTTGTTTTGGTCCAGCTGAAATTATTTTCCAGTCTTTATCTTTTCCAATTTGAGTAGGTACAATTTTATTTGTTTTAGTACCATCTCCAAGTTGACCAAATGAATTATTACCCCAAGCCCACAAAGTTCCGTCAGTTTTTAAAGCTAAAGTGTGGAGTGCACCAGCAGAAATTGCTGTCCAATTATTTCCAGTTAATATTCGAGTAGGTAAAATTTTATCATCATTTGTACCATCCCCTATTTGTCCATTCCCATTACTACCCCACCCCCATAGCTCATATCCTTGTGAAAAAGACATTGAAAAATTCATTGTTAGAATAACTATAAATAATATTATTTTCGATTTCATTTGATTCCTTTTGTTATGAAATATTTAAATTGATAGTAAATTTCAATTAAAAATTAACTTAAAAATACATCTTTACTAAATTGTTTTGTAATTTACTTCAAATTATTAAAATTTTAGAATAATACCTAATAAAATTAAATAATTAATGAAAATGTTTTTTGATAAAATCATTTTGTTGAAGTATATTTACCTAATGAAGTATTTTTTTTGCAGTATTTTGCTTATATTATTGTTGTTTATTTCATCATTACGAAAGGTCAATTGTCCCATGTTGAGCTTTGAGTACTGCCGAATGAATCTTATGATATTTCTGAATTTATTTGTGAGCAAATTGGTGTGAGAAGTTAATTAGAATTTGAAACTTAATAACCTCAAAATAAAATATATGAATGTTTTTAACGTTTGTTATTAAAATATTTGAAAA
>JAYTXK010000146.1:0-6250 GCA_043743005.1 Ignavibacteriota bacterium | reverse complement strand
CATTACAAGTGCAGCAAAAAGCCTCGGCATAGCAAGAAAGCGATTTTTATCAATTGCCATCATTTCGAGAGCATCAATTTGTTCAGTTACGTTCATTGTTCCAATTTGTGCAGCCATAGAACCACCAACTCTACCAGCAATTACAAGAGCAGTTAAAACAGGTGTAAGCTCTGTAAATACTACAGTTGCGATTGATGAACCTATAAATGGAGTAGCAATTCCAATTAGATTAAATTTTTCAAATAAATTTGTAGCTTGCAATGCAGCAATAGCACCAGTAAAAGAACCTATCAAAACAACTAATGGCAAAGAATCAGAGCCAACTATTGACATTTGTTCTATAATTAATTTTCTATCTTTGAATATTCTTGGAATGTAATATAAAATTCTCAAGCATAAGGTAGTAATATCACCAAATACTCTAATAAAATTAATTATTTTTTTTCCAATCATTGCTATCAAGCTTTTTATCATAATTTTTAATCTTTATTAAGTAATTTTATTTTAGGAACTTCAATTATAAACTGGTGAAAGAATAATAACCGGACAATTTCTTCCATAGATTTTTGCATATCTCCATTCCATTTCCAAATCAATTCGCCAGTCTTAATATCTCCAAAGCCATCAATTTCATTAATTTCTTCAATATCTTTCAAATTGCTATCAGCAAGTTCGTTTATTATTTCATTACAATTTTCAATTGGATTATCTCCATAAGTACACCAAATACCAAGAGGTAATGGGAATTCATAAGTTTCATACCAATCTTCTGAAATATCAAATTTGATAGGAGCTTCATCTAAGCTACCCCATATAATTGAAATATCAGAACTTGCAAATAAAGTACTTGAATCTAATTTTTCATTTTCTAATTTCAAGTTTATATCGTATCTCTCAGCAAGTAATATTCTGCCAATTAACATCATATAATCATCAGCTGAATTTGAATTTAGTTTTTTAATATTCCTAATTCCAGCTTTCATCAATATACTTGCAAATCCATTGTAACTAACAGATGCAAGGCAAGGACCTTCAATAATTCTATAATCTGCAACTTTTACCCCACTTCCATATCCCAGAGGGCTGAGCAGAGCTATATCTAATCTTCGTGCTTTAAAAAGTTTTAATACTTCTACTTCTGGCAAAACAAATATTTCCAAATTATATTTATCTTTTATCAATTCACTATTACTATACAGTTTTTTAAAAATAGCATTATCAGGGATACCAACTCTTATTTTCATTTTAATTGAAACTTTTTTGTGTTTAATGTGTTATTATAAATAGTTATTTGAAATTTCATAATAAGTTGTTTATTTCTCTCCAAGTCTTTACAGCTTCAAAAAGTGCAATACCTGTTGCAACACCAACATTAAGTGAATGTTTGACACCATACATTGGGATTTGGATTGAAAAATCACACTCTTCAAGAATATAATCATCAACTCCAGAAATTTCATTGCCTAAGACGATGGAAAGTGGAAAGTCGCTTAAAGAAAGTTTGTCATAGTTAATACTTTTGTTAGTAAGCTCTAATGCAGCTATTTTTCTGCCTTGTGATTTTTGGTTTTTGATTGCTTCTAAAATGCTCTCTTCATAAGTCCAAGGAACAGATGAAGTAGCACCAAGTGCAGTTTTGTCAATTTCTTTTCTTGGAGGAAATGGAGTAAATCCACACAAAATTACTTCTTGAGCTAAGGCAGAATCGCAGGTACGGAATATTGAACCTACATTGTACATACTTCGGATATTATGTAGGATTAAGCTAACTGGATGTCTATTTGTACTAATTGCTTCTTGGTTTGTTAACCTTTGATTTAATAAATCTTGATAAAGAAATTTTTTCATTAAACTAAAAAATGATGATAGAAGTCTAAAAAATGTTATATTGCTCTTTGCAATTTATGATATTAAATTTTACTATTCAAATACGAATAAGGAATAAGCTATGAAAAGTATTAAATTCATAGTAATAGCACTTTTAATTTTTATAAGCTCAATTAATTTAAATGCATTAGACACAAGAGGAAAAGACTTTTGGTTTAATTTTATGCCTAATTTCCACAATCAATCCGGTGGAGGTTCGACGGAATTAACCGACTCTTTATTAATTTTTATTGCTGCCGAAGCTGTTACTAACTGCATAATAGAATATACAGATAATACAGGGAAAAAAAGTAGTACTAATTTTACAATTACTAATCCAAAGCAAGTATATACTTTCAAATTATATTGGAAACCATATGAACTAATTGGGTTTAATAATATGATTAATATTGATAAATTAAACCAAGATGAACAAATAGCCCCTCAGAGCTTTCATGTTACAACAGATCAAAATATTTCATTAATTGGTCATAGTAAAGCGAGTTTGACTAATGATGCTTTTTTGGTATTCCCAACTACAGCTTTAGGAAAAGAATATTATATCTTAAGTTATAATAGTAATGGATTCAGTACTGGATTTAATGGTCAAATAACTGCAAGTTCTACCCCATCTCAATTTTCTATTACGGCAGTAGAAGACAACACAAAAATTGAAATATCACCAAGAGTGAAAACAGCAAGAAATGGTATTTCAAAACAAGTAGTAACTCTTAATAAAGGGCAAAGCTATTTGGTTCAAGCAAAAATTGAAGAAGGGAATTTGAATGGAGATTTGACTGGAACCTATGTAAAATCAGATAAACCAATTGCAGTTTTTGCTGGCCAACAAAGAGCTACTCTTCCAGTAAAAGCTGGTGGGACTTCAAGAGATATTTTGGTAGAACAAATGGTTCCTATTAATTTTTGGGGTAGAAATGCATATATTGTACCTTTTAAGGTTATTCCTGGGATTACCCCATTAGGTACTGATTTATTTAGAATATTAGCAGCTTTTGATAGTACAGATGTTTATTTGAATGATGAATTAGTAGCAACTTTGAATGCTGGTGAGTTCTATGAAGGTGCTTTAGATCAAATTTTACAATTAGAATCTTCTGGACCTATATTAGTAGCAGAATACAAAAAAACAAGTATTGCAGGAGGTAATACTGATCTATATGGTGATCCATTTATGGTAATTGTTCCGCCTAAGGAGCAATTCAGTAGGATATATAGATGTATCAATGCACAGGTATATGATAAAGATCAATTTGGAAATGTTTCAGCATCATTTATAGAGCAGTATGTTACTTTAGTTGCACCAGATAAAGCACTTGCAAGTGTTAAGATTGATGGAGTTCCAGTACAGCAATCAAGTTTTTCAAAGATTTGGAAATCGGGATATTCAGTTACAACAGCAAAAGTGAAAGACGGCACTCATGATATTACTTGTGATGAAGAAGTGGGGATATTTGTTTATGGGTATGGTCCAGCCAATTCTTATGGTTATATTGGTGGAATGTCGTCAAAGAATATAGATTTTAATCCTCCAAAAGCTCTTGTAAAGCAAGACTGTGATGGATATTCTATATTTAGCTTGGATACGAATATTTTCGATTCTGGTATCGACCAAATTGTTACTCCTGATAGCCTGAATTACAATATAGTTTACAATGTCCCAAGTCATAAAGACACTTCAGCATTTACATTTACTGCAAAAGTAATTGATAAATATAAAGATTCAAAAATGACTGTTATTATTAAAGACTCTATTGGATATAGTAAAAAAATAGTTAGAGAAATGAAAGGATTTACTGTAAGTATTAAAAATTTAAGTGATACACTTAAAATTAGTGATTCTCTTTCAGCAAAAGCTATAAAATGTTATAATTTTGAACTATTTAATTATGGTAAATATACTCAAACTTTTGATTTGAAATTTGCACTTGGCAATACAAAAATGACACTATCAGAAAGTGGTAACATAACTTTGGTTAAGGGTGCAAGTAAAATCATCAAGGTTTGCTATGACCCATTAAATACGGTTTTTGCTATAGATTCTATATTGATTAAAGATACTTGCATTAGTAGAATGCTTGCAACAATTAATTTAGTAACTATTGGTGATTCTATTCCACCAGTTGTTAGCTTATTTAATGATCCTTGTTCTAATACTCATACTATTGAAATAACTGACTCTTCAAAATTTGATACTGGTATTAAAAGTGTAAATATTATAAACAAAACAAATTGTGAAATTAATTTTGATTTATCTACTCTTGAACATTATAAAATGAATATTTCAGTTACTAATCCAAATTTGGAAGCATATTATCTAATTAATGTAATTGATGTTTGGGGTAATTCAAGAACACTAACTGATACAATTAGAGGATTTACTCTGGGATTTGAATTTGCAAAAACTGATACTACCAAATCTTTAAACTTTAAAGATAGGGTAATAGGTGGAGTTTATTGTGATACTTTAAGGTTAATTAATTATGGCAGTTTAGAAACAAAAATAGATAGTGTAAAATTATTACATAATATTGAGTTTTCTGTACCACAATCTCAGTTCCCATTGGTAATACCGGGAAATAGTAGCAAAACTTTGGAAGTTTGCTATAATCCACTAAGATATCTTAAAAACAAAATATATACAGATTCATTAATATTTGAATATAATTGTCAAACTAAGTATATCAAATTGCAAGGCAAACCACTTGAGTTTGTAATGGAAAGTAGTAATAAATGTGGTCAAGTAACAAAATTATCAAGTTCTTATCAGCCAAGTCAATTTGGTTTTAATTCATTATCACCAAATCCATCTGGTGGACTAATTAATCTTAATTTTGAAACAAGTAAATCTGAAAATATAAGCCTTGAAATATATGATGCTTTAGGAAATAGAAAATTAATTTTCAACCTGAATGTTGCAAATAATGGTATTTATGAAGTAGAAATAGATGCAAATGAACTAAGAAATGGAATTTATTATTGCCTATTGAGCAATGGTGATAAAACTCATTTAAAGAATTTAATTATTAATAAATAATATTAAATAAGTTTTTGAATTTCTGCAAACACCAAATCTGGTGATATTGTATTAATCTCTTTTTCAGTAATTAAATTGCTTGAAATAGTTTTATACGGAATCCATGGTGTTGGAGTTCCAATCATTACATTAAATAAAGTAATACATTTTATCTTAAAAGCAGAGGCAAAATGTACAACAGAAGTGTCTGGAGTAATTATTAAATCACAAGATTTGAGTAAAGCAGCAAAATCGCTAATATCTTTAGTGCTTGGAGCTAATATTCCAAAATTACTTGCTTTAATTATTTCTTGAGTAATTTGAATATATTCACCTGTTGCAAATAATATGATTTCACAATTCAAGTATTTAGTTTTTATTTGATTAATTAAATTAATATTGTTTTCTATTCCCCAATATCTTGATTTACTTGAACCAGCTAAGTTAATACCAATTCTTAGTTTTATTTTTTCTCCTAAATTGTCATTAGCAAATTGAATATTATTCTCTTTCAATTTATATTCTAATTCTAAAGTTAGTTTATTTGCATCAATTCCAAATGGTAATAGTAAATTGCAGGTTCTTTCTATTATATGTATTTTACTCTTATCAGGAATAGGTACAATATGAGAGTATATTTTAGAATTTTCTTTGTCAAATCCTAATGAATATCTTTTAGTTATTAATTTTATTAAATAAGTGGAAGTAGTAGATTTGTTATCCAACATATCAATTATCAAATCATAATTTTCTTTTCTTAAATTTATAATTAATTTGCCGATTGCTTTTAAATTCTTTTCATAACAATAAATATTATCTACATAATCTTCAATACATTGTTTTGCATAAATATTTTTTTTACTTAATAGTATATCTATTGTGGCATTTGGTATTGATTTTCTTAGTTCTTTAATAAATGGAGCACTTATTAATAAATCTCCAAGTCTATCTTGTCTTAATAAAAGGATTTTGATATTTGGTATCAAATTAAAAATATTTTCAGATTTATTTACTAACATTTGCTTTTACTATTTTTAATATTGTGTAATTTTTGTCTTTCCATATTTTTGATGAAATTGAATTATATTCGTTTATTATTTTCTTACTATCTTTTAGTTTATTATCAACAATTACTAAATAAGAGTGATTTATTTCTTTTTGAAATTTTAAGTTATTAAATTTATCATTTGGTGTAATTCTAAAATATTCAATATTAGTATTAAAGCCAAAATAATATCTAATTTGAGGATTTACAACATAACTATAATCATCAACATTATAATATTTAATTAATTTTATATTTTCATTCTTTGCTTGAATACTTACTTCTCTTAAATTTGATTTCATCAA
>JAYTXK010000145.1:0-2634 GCA_043743005.1 Ignavibacteriota bacterium | reverse complement strand
TTAATCATGAGAAACTTATCAATAGCAATTATCGACCGCTCAGATTACGGAGCAATAGAATTAAAAAAAAATATAAGTAAATCTACATTTAAAGGATATTTTGTAGCTTTATTAGTTTTGATTTCTGCTTTCAGCATATTATATTTTGCTAAAACACATATTCTTATAGTTCCAAAGCAATATGTTACACCGATTATCCCATTAAGTAATTTTGACCCAATTGGCACAGAAAATCTAGTAAAAACTAAATTACCAATTGATGTAAATATAAAAGTTATAAATTCTGAATTTAAATCTGGATTATATATACCAGTTGAAGATAGTAAAATTGATCCTAATGGTTCTGATATTGCACCAATTGAAAATCAAAATACTTCTGACCCAATTGGTGGTGGAAATAATGGAAATGATATAGTTATAAATCAAGATAAGCCACAAGTTCAAATAAACATTCCAATTACTGAAGCTGATCAAGACACATTTATTTCAGTTGAAAAAGAAGTTGCTTTTAGCTATGATGATTTAAAAAGAAGTGTAGTTTATCCTGAAACTGCTCGAAAAGCTGGAATTGAGGGAACAGTTATTGTCCAAGCATTTATAGGCAAAGATGGAAAAGTTTTGAAAACTAAGATTTTGGATTCAAAAAACAAATATTTAAATTTGGCAGCAGAAGAAGCAATATTAAGATTTAATGGATTTAGTCCTGCTATTCAAAACCAAAGAATAATTGAAATGTGGATTACAATTCCCATTGAATTTAAAATTAAGTGATTAATAAAATACTATGTGTTAATTAATTGTTTAATTATACAACTTATTCATTTAATTCGTAACTTATTATTGTGCCTTCAGCTATTTGCTTGATACCTTCTTCAAAAGTTTTTATTTTTGTACGAATTGGTTTCATATTTAATTGCAATATACTATCTTGAGCATTAGCACACATTCCACGTGCTACTACATAAGTGCAATCACTAATTGTACGAGCTATTTTTAAATGTTTTTCTTTTGATTTATCAACCACATTCAAAGAAAAACTTTTTGCCATTCCTTCGACTCTGTTCATTGGTGTGAGCATGTTTGGCAATGCTTTATTTCCACTATCAACAAAAGTTTCACGAGTTTCTCTATTTGTAACTTCTCCGTCTTTTATTGAAAAAACTTCAAAATACTTAGACCCACCAAAGCTACCATTTATTGATTTTTTATTTGTTGATACGAAAGCAACTTTAAATTCGTTTGACATAATTTATAATTTTTAATTTATTCTAATATTTAATGATTAGATACGTAAATAGTCTTAATAAATTGTATGGTTTAGTTAAATTGATAAAATTAACAAATATTGAATTGATGGGAATTGCTTTAAGTGAAGCTCGCAAAGCATTAATATATAATGATGTTCCGATAGGTGCAGTTATATCTTTAAATGGTATAATTATCTCAAAAGCTCATAATCAAGTAGAAAGGTTTTCAAATTCTTTATACCATGCTGAGTATATTGTAATTCAAAAAGCAATAAAAAAAATTGAGCATAAACATTTAAAAAATTGTGATTTGTTTGTTACTCTCGAACCTTGCTCTATGTGTGCTGGAGCTATAGTACTTTCAAGATTGAAAAATGTATATTTTGGTGCAAATGATTCTAAAGCAGGAGCTTGTGGCAGTATTTTAAATATAATAGAAAATAAAAACTTTAATCACCAAGCTAAAGTATATTCAGGACTTTTAGAAAAAGAATGTACATCAATTTTAAAAGAATTGTTTAATAATTTAAGACAAAATGGAAAATAAATTAAAAGCTGGTTTGTATCTTGTTCCAACTCCAATAGGCAATTTGGAAGATATAACTTTGCGTGCTTTAAGAGTATTGAAAGAATGTGATTTAATAGCTTGTGAAGATACACGCCATTCTGGGATGTTGCTCAAAAAGTATCAAATTGAAAAGCAACTTTTAAGTTATCATGATTATAATGAAGCTGAGAAGTCAACTTATATTGCTGAACTAATACAAAATGGGAAAGTTGTAGCTTTGATAAGTGATGCTGGTTCTCCTTGTATTTCAGACCCTGGATTTAAAATTGTAAATCTTTGTAATCAATTAAACTTGCCAATAATTCCACTTCCTGGGGCAACAGCATTTGTACCAGCTTTATCAGTTAGTGGATTTGCAATTCATAATTTCACTTTTTTAGGCTTTCCACCTCAAAAAAAAGGAAGACAAACTTTTCTTAAAAATTTACTAGAAAAAAATGAAACATTGATAGTATATGAGTCAAGTCATAGAATTTTAAAATTTATAAAAGAACTTAAAGAATATGGATTAAATCAGCGTAAAATATGTTTGTGTAGAGAAATAAGCAAAGTATTTGAATCTTTTAAAATTGGAACAAGTGATGAAGTTATTACTTATTTAAACAAACCTGAAAATCAAAAAGGTGAGTTTGTAGTTGTAATTGATTCAAAAGAATCTTAAGCAATTTAAAATTAATTAATAAATGTTGAAAATATCTATTATTTCAATCAATTAAAACTATTTACATTCAAAAAAAAAGTTTAATTTTGAACTTATATATAAATATAATTATTAAAACAAAATGAGTAATAAATTGAATTTACATTCTGAAATTGAAG
>JAYTXK010000144.1:0-3983 GCA_043743005.1 Ignavibacteriota bacterium | reverse complement strand
CAATTAAGTTTTGCCCAAAAATATCCACAAAAGTTTGAATCACGTGGAATTGGTGGGGGTGGTGCATTATATGTCCCTTCAATAAATCCATATAATAATGATGAAATTTATATTAGTTGTGATATGAGTGAGCTATTTCATTCAACGAACTTTGGTAAAAATTTTGAAATCGTAAATTTTCAAAGATTTCAGACAAGCCATCAATCAAAAATGAGATTTACTTCAAATTCTCAAATTTTATATAACGTTACAACTGCCAATGATTTGACAATTCCAATTAAATCAGTTGATGGTGGGAAATCTTTCAAAGCATTGAAAGGCACACCAAATGATGACCAATTCCAAAATATTTTTGTAGATTCAGAAGGATCAAAAATTGTTATATCATTTTATGGAACAATTTATTTGTCGCTTGATGGAGGGGATACTTTTAAAAAAATTCATACTTGTTTGAATAATGGAACAGGAAATCTTTTGGGAGGAGTATTTTTTCATAACAATTCAATATATCTTGGGACAAATGATGGATTAATTTATTCAGAAGACAATGGCAATTCATTTAGTGTAATGAGTGGAAGTTTGATACCAAGCGACGAAGCAATTTATTCATTTTCAGGAGCTTACGAAAATGGTAAAACTAAATTGTATTGCTTAACAGCAAAAACTAAAGATATATATGTTTTTATGTTTGATAATGATCCCGGTTCATATAGAGCTTGGGACAATGCAAAAAACAATTTTACTGGTTTTTGCAAAGGCTTCTATTCATTTACAAAGCCTGATGGACAAGCAGGCACATGGCAAAAAGGCAATAATTTTGATGTAAGCAAAGATTTTATGATGTGGGTTTCAAATGCAGAAAATGACATTGATTCAGTTTATTTGGCAGGCGGAAGTGCCTCAAGTGCTCCAAGCGTATTAAGATCAATTGATGGTGGCGCCAATTTCAGCCAAGTATTTCTTTCTGATAATAACCAAAATGTTAGCACTGGTTGGTCGGGAGCTGGAGGGGATAGATTATGGAGCTATGGAGAAGTTGCTTTGGGATTCACAGTTTGCCCAAATAATTCTCAAAGATTAATTATAACAGATTTTGGCTTTCCTCATACCTCTGCAGATGGTGGTGCAAGCTGGAATCAAGCTTATGTAAATATTAGTGATGCAAATCCAAGTGGGAAAGTAACTCCAAAAGGCAAAAGCTACAATGGAATTGGAATTGAAAATACTACCTGTTGGCAAGTTTCGTGGATAGATAAAGATAATTTATTTGCTTCTTTTTCAGATATAAAAGGTATTCGCTCAACTGATGGTGGTAAATCATGGAACCAAAATTACACTGGGCATAATGGAAATTCAATGTATAGATTGGTGCAAGCTCCAAATGGAAATTTGTTTGCTGGCACTTCAAATATTCACGATATGTATCAAAGTACAAGATTAGCTGATAATATTCTTGATGCAAATGGAAAAATTATTTATTCAACTGACAAAGGTTCATCTTGGAAAGATATTAAAGTATTTAATCATCCTGTTTTTTGGGTGGCACTCGACCCTAACGACCCAAATACAATGTATGCTTCTGTAATTCATTATAGTGCTGGAAAAGGAATTGGAGGAATATATGTAACTAAAGATTTGAATAAATTAGCTGCTGCTACTTGGACAAAATTAGCAAATCCACCACGCACAGAAGGGCATCCTGCTACTATTGAAGTATTAAAAGATGGAAATGTAGTTTGTACTTATAGTGGTAGAAGGGCTCCTAGTTTTACTGCATCATCAGGATGTTTTATTTATAATCCAAATACAAATGCTTGGACTGATGTATCGGATAATGGAATGAAATATTGGACTAAAGATATTATAATTGATCCGAATGATGCTACACAAAACACATGGTATGTTGCAGTATTTTCTGGTTGGGGTGGAGCTCCAAATGGTTTGGGGGGCTTATACAAAACTACAAATCGTGGACAAAAATGGACAAAAATAAATACTTATGATAGAGTAACTTCAATTACATTTGATCCAAGTAATTCTAAACAAGCATATTTAACAACAGAGCAATTAGGCTTATG
Source organism: Ignavibacteriota bacterium (assembly GCA_043743005.1). Lineage (GTDB taxonomy): Bacteria > Bacteroidota > Ignavibacteria > Kapaibacteriales > UBA2268 > JAPLFM01. The sequence continues at coordinate 1,905 of JAYTXK010000144.1, read as the reverse complement.
GTTCTCTGAAAATATGGATTTAGCAGTTCCTACTTTTAATTTAGTGCAGTCTTATAATTTCAGACAGCCAGAAAGAGTATATTTTAATCCATTTGATAAAAATGAAGTTTGGGTTTCGAGTTTTGGGAATGGAATGAATGTTGGGAATTTGGGGGTAGTTGCTCCTACTGAATTTATAGTATCTGCGACTTCACAAGGCAAAGGAACAATAACACCTAAAGGAGAAATTGTTGTTAAATTAGAACAGAGTTTGAATTTTACTTTTAGTCCAGATGTTAATAGTATTTTAGATTATTTTGAAGTTGATAATAAAAATATGGGTAGAGCTCAAAGTTATCAATTTTCTTCAATAAATTCAAATCATTCAGTTAAAGCATATTTCAAAGATACAGTTTATAACAAAACAAATTATACAATTTCCGTTACTTCAAATGCTGGAGGAATAGTGCAACCGAGTGGTGTAGTTAATATTAGTGAAGGAGCAGATACAACGTTTAATTTTATTTCAAGCAAAGGTTATGTTATTTCAAAAGTTAAAATAGATGGCATAGATGAAACTACTACACCGACAAACTATACTTTTAAAAATACAAAATCCAATCATACTTTAGATGTAACTTTTGCAAGTTCAAATTCAGTAGAAGATTTTGAAGAATTAGAATCGCAAATTTATCCTAATCCAGTCAAAGAAGAAATAAATATAAAAAATGAAATAAATAATAAATATTCTGAATATGCTATTTACAATACAAATGGAGATAAAGTAAAAGATTTCAATATATTAAAATCAAAAATACAAATATTAGATTTAGCAAATGGAGTATATTATATTTTGTTAAAATCAGACAAAAATAACATTAAAGGCAAAATGAAATTTGTTGTTGGTAGGTAAATGAAAATAGTATTTTGTAGGGGCGAATGGCATTCGCCCGTATGATTAAATTTATTTGTAAATTATAAATTTTACAATATATATATTTTGATTCCGTTTATTTTATTTTAAACATTATTTTGAATATGAACAATCAGTTGATAACAATTGATCCCGGTAAAAGGGGTGGAAAACCTTGCATACGTGATATGAGAATTACTGTATATGATATTCTTTCATGGCTTGCAAGTTCTATGTCTTTTGAAGAAATAATAAGTGACTACACTGAATTAACTAAAGATGATATAATTGCTGCTTTGGAATTTTCTGCTTTTAAATCTATTAATTTTGCAAATTAAAGAATTTATTGAAGAGTCAGATTATTATTGTTTAATGCTATATTAAAATCAAACAAATATTAAATTCGCCCCTTCATTTATTTAATATTATTTTCTGTTCCCCATTTTAAAGGATTGTTGATTATATATTCTATAATTTTATTTAATTCTACTTCATTTCTAACAATATGCTCATAATAATTTCTTTGCCATACTGGGTAATTATTAATTTCTCGAATTAAATTGATTTGCTTTGTAACTGATGATTTAAAACCAATAACAAATGAGGATAAGGATTTTGGTTTTAAATTTGATGTTTTAGGATTGGAATCTAAAACTATATTAGTTTCATTTGCAATAATCAAAACTAAGTGAATATGATTTGGCATAATTATGAAAAAGTCTAATGTTATTTCTTTTCTTATTTTTTCAGATTCAAGAAGTGAATTTTTAACAATTTCCCCATATTCATTTAAATTCATTTCAGAATTAATTATTTGACCAAAAATGCATTCCTTATTATAAGAACAAATAGTTACAAAATAAAAACCAGAGTTAGAATAATCAAAACCCATTAATCTAATATTTTTTCTTGATTTCATTTATTTCATAATATTGTAAATAATTCACTGCCAAATTTATATAAAAGCAAACAAAAATAAAAATTAAATTTGTAGGGGCGAATGGCATTCGCCC
>JAYTXK010000143.1:0-12247 GCA_043743005.1 Ignavibacteriota bacterium | reverse complement strand
ATATTATATCTCAATATTATATTTTCAGTTGTTGGAATTATAATATATTGATCTATAATAGTAAAATAATTAAATTTGAAATTATTACTTGTAAATTCTGTTGAAGAAGTTTTAGTTTTAGTATTATATTGAAATAGAGTTGAATAGTTTGCAAAATAATATATACTATCACTAAAGGAAAAATGAGTAAAGGTTTTAACTAAATATTTTAATTTAAATAAATTAGTTGATTTATCATTTAAATTATATGTAAAATCATAAATCGCAGATGGATTTTCACTTGTGCATAAACCCTTAATATTACCATCAATATATTTCAAATTAATAATATTAATTGAATCTCCCACGCATTCATGCTTCCAAGTTTTAGCATTATCATCAGAAATTAATAAGCTACCATTTGTACCATATATAATAATCTTATTTTCAATTTTTAATACTCCATTCAAATCTACATTTAATTGTACAAACTTTTTAGTATCAATTTGTGAATACAAATTGATACTAAAAATAAATAATAAGAACAATAATCTCATCTTTTAATTCCAATAACTACAAATTTAATTAATTACAACCTAATGAAAAACATTCAGTTTCCCAATTATCCGTATGACCAAACAAGATTTCAAAACATTGACACTCACTATTCCAAACAAATTGCTCAGTTGTATTTGGTATAGTAGTTGAACAATTTATACTACCTGTCATTGTTGTTGAAATTTTAGTAACTTGATTAACATATGAACCGTTTACCATATTGTAGCATACTGTAAATAAAGTTGTACACGCATTTTCAGTTCCACATGGTTTTAATTCTTGATAAACATAAGGTGCTTCTGGCAATTGAGAAGTCGGTTTCCCATAATTAATAATTTTTTGACATGGTCTTTTTGAAATCTGATAATATGTAATCAAATTAGTACTACCACAAGGTGCTGGAGCGAAACCATTACTTGCTGCCCAACTAACTACTTGATTGTCTATACTACTCCAAAATGCAGAACTAATTAAATTACTATAACTTAGCAAATTGCAAGGGAAGCTCGTTGCTAAAATTGAATAATACTCAATATCATATATAAATGAGCCTGATGCACCAGTTCTTGAAAGACAAACATAGATAATACCCGTACATCCACCATAGCTTATTGTTACAGGTGCAAAATATGAATTTGGCTTATCCATACATCTATTTTGGAACTCAAGTAAAGTTTCAGCCTTTGCAAAATTATTGACAAAGAATAAAGCAATCAAAATAACTAAAAAAATCTTTCTCATAAAACACCTTATAAATTAATCATAAAAAATTGTTCTACAAAGCTATAAAAAAAAAAAAAACATATTCATAGTAAAAGTTTTCAACAAGCAAAGATAATTGATTACATAAAGTAATTTTATTCTGTCAAGCAAATTGTGTACATATTGCTTTACACTGTGCAAAATATTACACATTTATTATATTATTTTAATTTTTAAATGAGTATTTAAAAGTAAAACTAACAATAGTTTATAATATAATTACAAATTTACATATTTGTTAATCATTATATCTCAACGACTTGCAACAAGGATAATCAAATTTGAAACATTTATTTGAAAATTATGTTATTATATTTATAAAGAAATAAGTTTGGCATTAAGTTTGTATTATTAATAATAATTAAAAAATAATACTAAATTTTTGGCTATATTAAGCCGATATGAGTTTATATAAAGGATGAAATGAACAATATTCTACTCTGTTCTATCAAGGAAGTTCTCAATGAAAAAAATATCAATTATATTGTCAGTTTTAATACTGATTACAATTGCAATACCTAATACAAAATTGTATGCTGAAGATGAAAATTTAATAGAATTTACATTAGATGCAAATAATAATGATTTGCAAGCAGTAAATACAAACTACACAACTGATCAATATCAGATAGATAATGAAGTTGTAAGCAAAACTGATGTAGTTTCAAATAACAATCACTTTGATTCTAATATTCCAAATAGCAAAAAAGAAGTTAGGCAAGCAAATGCAATATCTGCTTCAGAATGGATAATTGTATTGGTTTGGGGAATTACAGTTCTAATCTCATCTTTTTATATCAAAAAAATCAAAAGGTTTAATTAATATTCATATTAGTTAAACCTTTTCTATTTAATACTTTTTTGACAACTCTTAACTACATTCAACTTTTATTACCGTACCTTGAAAGTCGCAATAGCAATAATTGCTAACATAACTGCAACAATATAAAAGCGAGTTACAATTTTAGATTCGTGAATACCACTTTTTTCAAAATGATGATGCAAAGGAGCTACTTTGAATATTCTCTTTCCTTCACCATATTTCTTTTTTGTATATTTGAAATATGTAACTTGAAGAATTACTGAGATTGTTTCAGCAAAAAATACTCCACCAAGAATAGGTAATAAAAATTCTTTTTTGATTAAAATTGCTAAGCAACCTAATGCACCACCAAGACCAAGTGAACCAGTATCACCCATAAATATTTGAGCAGGATAGGAATTGTACCAAAGGAACCCTAAGGCAGCACCAACTAATGAAGCAACAAATATTGTAAGCTCACCACTGCCTTGCAAATGCATAATATTCAAATATTCAGAAAATACAGCATTCCCAGAAATGTATGCTATCAATGCAAAAGCTAAAGATGAAATACCAACAGTGCCAATAGCCAAACCATCAAGTCCATCAGTAAGATTTACTGCATTTGAAGTAGCAGTCAAAATAAAAATCACTGCTGGAATGTATAATATTCCAAAATCAAAATTTACATTTTTTAAAAATGGTACTGTGGTTAAAGTTTTGTAATGGTAGAAATCATTTGAAAAAAAGTGAGGGAAAAAGTATATAACCGAACCTACAATTAAGCCTATACTAACCTGACCAATTAGTTTGTATCTACCGATTAGCCCTTTTGGTAATTTTTTGATTACTTTCAAATAATCATCTAAAAAGCCAACTCCACCAAGCCATGCAGTTGTGATTACTATCAATATAATGTACGCATTTGCAATATTTGCCCAAAGCAATGTAGGTAAAATAAGTGAAGTTAATACGATTAACCCACCCATGGTAGGGGTGCCTGCTTTGTTTACATGTAATCCAATGTTTTGAAGTTCAGTTTTTGCTTGTTCACCAATTTGCATTTTCTTTATCTTTGCAATTATCTTAGGTCCTAAGATAAAACTAATTAATAATGCAGTAATTGCTGCTGCTGCTGCTCTAAATGTAATATATTGGAATAAGCCAATACCCGGAGGATTAAATGTGCTTTTAAGCCATAAACTAAGATAATAAATCATATTATGCTACATTAGTGATGGAATTTATTCAAAAATAAATTAAATAAATTTAAAACAAAAATAATATTTTATTTAAGTTTAAACAAATCATAATTTTTGAGTATAATTATAATAAATAAATAACTATCACTTAAATAATTTCAAAACAAAAGGAAGTATAAATTTTACAATCCCTTCATTATTTTTGTAACAATTGAAGAAACTCAATATCCAATCTCGATTAAAGTAATATTTATTAAATATTACAATGTTATTTAAAGATTAGGTAAGGAATAATAAGCCAAAGCAATCCTTTCACTAAAAAAAGAATAAATCCAACTATACCAATTTTTCTTAGAATTGAAACATAAGATTTGTTGTTTTGACTTTTATATTCTATTTCTTCTTTATCTTTTTGCATTATTCAATTCAAAAAACATCTTAAAAAAAAATCCACACTCAAAATAAGAGTGTGGATTTGATATAAACGAATTTATTAAAGAATTATTTGTTTATTACAAGTTGCAATCTTACATCAATTCCATTAGCTTTTCCAACTAAGAAATAAGAACCATTAGCAAGGTTTGAACTGCTGAAATCTAATTTATAGCTTCCAGGAGCTTTAGTTTCATTTACTAAGTTAGCAATTGTAGCACCTTTAGTGTCAATAATACTCATATTAACATTTTGAGATAAATTACCACCAAGAGTATAAGAAACAACTGTATTGCTTACAAATGGGTTTGGACCAGCTTTTACTGTGAATAATCCTTCTACGCCTTCTTCACCATTAACAGAAGATTTAGCAGCAATGCCTTTTCCTGATAATGCTATAGAACCACTTAAATTATTAGGGTCATTGCTTTCATAATATACTTTATCAGTATAAGATTCATCTGTTTTCTTAGGAGTAAACACAACTGTGATAGTTACAGTTTGGTTTGCGTCAATATTTAAAGGTAATGCAGGTGGTGTTTTGAATTTAAAATTTTCATCAAATCCAAAAGTCAAAGAAGAAATTATTAATTTACCAGGACCATTATTTTTAATATCAAAGCTAATTTCTTTAGTTTTGTTCATTTCTACATTACCAAAATCAATGTTATCAACTGATACTGTAAGAATTGGCATTGGAGCAGCTTGTTTGTTTTCTAACCAATCAATTATTTTTACCATCATTGGCAGTCTTGCCAAATCAGGCAACATATAAGGGTTGCAACTTAAAACCACAAATCTAGTGCCATTTACATCACCTCTTGCACCAATTTTACCATTTGATTGACCATCTACACTCAAGAATGACTTAGTATTATTTCCATTAATTCCAAAACTTTGTAAATAGTAATAATTAGGAGGAACAACTTTTAATTTCAAACTTGATAATTTCAAACCATCAGAAATTGGGTCACTTATTACACCTGATAAATTAAAAAATGAAGCATCTGTTATTGTATTTAATATATTAGTATTTTGGTCAAATGACAAATTTAATGTTGACAATAATGATGGACTATTTGTTGCCAAACCAACCATAACATTAGAGCCGTTTAAAAATAATCTAACTCCTTTTTTTAATGACATATCAATTGAGTTAGCTAAGTCTTGTGAAACTAATCCTGAATACCCAACACTAACAAGTAATGTTTTTAATGAAGTAATATTTGGTAAAATTGTAGCATCGCTTGGATTTAATGAAATTATACCTTTATAATCAGTTAATTTTAATCCCGGTGCTACATAAAATGAATTTGCTGTTTGGTCATCAGAATTAATTTCTATTCTTTCTATTTCTTTTGAAACTGAAGTAACTATGAATGTTCTATTATAATCAGCACCATTAGAAATCGTAACTAAAGCATCGCCAGCACCAAAAGTAGCACCAGGTGTAATAGTTACTTTACAATTTTGAGAGCCACCAGGACCAACACTTAGATTAGTTTTGTCTAAAGCAATTGACCAATCAGCAGGAGTTCTAGGCGATTTTGTATAAGAAATAGTAAATTCCATAGGAGCTTTTGATAAGTTTTGGCAAGACCAAGCTTTATTAAATGCTTCGCCTTTACCAGTAGCTGCAATACTAGGGTCAGTACTTGTAACCTTAGTAGTAGGAGTGCCTTTTACACCAATATTTGCATTGATAAAGTTTGCTTTTGAGATAGAATTACCAGATTGTACTAAATATTGAACTGCACCTATTACTTGGATATTTTCTGCTTTATACCCAGCAGGTAATACATAAGAAAATGATTTGGTATATTGTTGACCTGCAGCTAAGGTTGCAGGAATATCTTTAATATCTCCCATAGCACCACCAAGATAAGCTCTCAATACATAATCATAAGCCAAATCATTATATTCTGGCTTATTATACCAAGGGTGTGAAGATGTACCTTGTGGTTGAGCATAGTCTTTTGAATAATAATTATGTTGTCTCCATTGGATATTTTTATAATCTCCAACAACTCCATTTTCAATAACAATTGCATTGAAAGCAGTTTGACCAGCAACAGCTGTTTCAACATTTGCAATAACAGTTACACTTAATAAACGTGAACCTTCATCATAAGTATATTTAACATCCAAATCTAATGGAGCAGTTTGTTTTACCACTTGGCTAACTACTTGCCCCCAAGTACCACCCTGATCATCTGGATTACCAGGATTAAATGGCACTACATTCTTGCCATTTACAGTTACAAACAGTCTATCTACCATACCTGAGGGATAGCCAGTACCTGGAACTCCATTCACAGTATTAATCCCGAAAATATTAGCTAAAGTATCTTGAACAGCTTTAGCCATAGGGTCAACATTATGGACAGCAACAGGGAAAACAACGCCACCATAAACTTTTTTTAAATCATCCATACAAGTGATACCGTTTACACAGTAACCACACCAAGTACCAGTATGGTCTTCTACAATAACTCTTTTAGTAGCTGCACTTAAATTAAGTGAGCTGACAAGTGCTACTATCATAAATATTGCACTAAGCAATTTAGTAAATTTATTCATCATATAATTCCTTAAAAAAATTAAAAGTTTATTTATTAAAACACATTTTCATATATACTAAAGACAATTGAAAGTAAAAAAAGTTACATACTTTTTTAATTATTTTATAATTAAATTATTAAAATTAATGCTTTATTAACATTTTGATTAATATTTATTTAATATCAAGACCTAAAATTAACACTTGATTATGATATATCCAAAACATTTTTACAAATTGCTCAAATCATTTAATATTTTAATTATACTTACAAAATTAAATGTACTCAAAGAATCATTAAGTTTCTCTGAAATGTTAATCAAATATGTGATATTTGTTCTTTTGGCAAATTCTTTAATATGATTATTTAATGCAATTATTTTGTCGATTTCAATTGTTTTTGAAAGTGATTGTATCTCTTCTAAAAACAAAATATTAAATTCATTTTTAGTGATGATATCTATAACGTTTGAATTTAATACTTCAATTTGAATTTTTTCATCAGTTTGAGAAAACAAGTTATTACTATCAATTCCAATATATTTATTTAGTTCTTCAAAAAGTATTTTTTTTGATAAAGGTTTTGTAATATATCCATCAAATATTAAATCAATTATTTTTGCTTCATCAGCCATAGCAAAAGCAGTTAATGCTATTATTGGAATATTTTTAAATTTGTCCATTTCCTTTAATAATTTTGTAGCTTCATATCCATCCATTATTGGCATTTGAATATCCATAAAAACCAAATCGGGAGTAATTTCTTTGGCTTTTTCTATAGCTTCAATTCCATTTTCAACAAAAACAAGATTAATATTTTGGTAGTTTCTTAAAAATCCACTTAAAATCATTTGGTTAGATTTTATATCTTCAGCTACTAATATTATTGAATCTTTAAATTCAAATGAATTTGAGTCTTTGGAAAGAGTTAAAGTTGAATTAAAATTATCTGTTGTAACTTTTACATCATTAAAATTCAAAATAAAGTTAGAACCAATACCTTGTTTACTATTTACTTCAACATCTCCATTCATCATTTCAACTAACCTCTTAGTAATAGTTAGTCCAAGCCCAGTACCTCCATATTTTCGAGTAGATTGTTCATCTTGCTGTTTGAACGCTTCAAAAATTGATTGTAATTGATCTTCAGGAATACCAATCCCTGTATCAGAAATAGTAAGTTTAAGATTAATTATATCTTGATTAGAATTTGTAAATTCAAATCCTACATATATTTTAACATGTCCTTTCCCTGTGAATTTGACTGCATTTCCAACTATATTAAACAATATTTGCCTTAACCTTGTTTCATCAATCAAAATACTATTTGGTAGATTTTCTTGTAACTCAAGAATAAGTTGTAATCCTTTTTCTATGACTTTGACAGAAAATACTTGTTTCAATTCAATACATAAACTTTTTATATTAACAGGTTCGTTTTTAATTTCCAATTTACCAGCTTCAATTTTGGATAAATCCAAAATATCATTTATTAATGTCATTAAAGACTTACCACTATTAACAATCCCGTTTACATATTCATTTTGAATAATATCCAATTCACTACCTTGAATTAATTCAGCAAATCCCAGAATTGCATTCATAGGAGTACGTATTTCATGACTCATATTGGCTAAAAAAGTACTTTTAGATTTATTTGCAGCTTCTGCAAGTTCTCTTGCTTGCTCCAATTCCAATTGATATTGCTTTCTTTCAGTAATATCTCTCATTACAGTAGATAAAAATTTAGGATTCCCATTTGAATCTTTATGACAAATAAGAATTTGAGAAACTTGTACTTCTTTTTTATTATAGTCATACAATATTGTTTCTCCAGACCAAACACCGTTTTCAATAGCATAAGGGATTGAATTATTAAATGTTTGATTAGAAATACTTAATGGTTGATTTTTCCCTATTATTCTGTTTTCAAGTATTGCATTTTCATCATTGTAAATTATTTTTTTAAATGCTTTGTTATTATATAATACATTACCATTAATATCTGCAATTCCAATAAAATCGGGGCTTTCTTCTAATATTAAATTTAATCTTTTGATTTCTTCTTCATTGGCTTTACTTTCGGTTATGTCTTTTGCAATACCTACAAAACCAGTAATATTATTTAAATTATCTCTAAGTTCACTAACAACAAGAGATACATTTAGTTTTTCTTTATTTTTTTTAACATATATCCATTCATCTTCATTAATTAACCCAAGCTTTGTTTTGGCAACAAATACTTCAAATCCAGGATTAATTTCAATATTTAATTCATCTGAATATAATTTTGCTCTTGATACCACCTCTTCATAGTCATGAAAAACAGCAGGAGATACTTGATAAATTAATTCTTCTTCTTTATAATCTAACATTTTCTCAGCAGCAGGATTAAATAATTGAATAATTCCTTCAGTATCTGTTGCTATCAAAGCAAGTGAAGAATTATTAATAATTGCAGCCTGTAATTGGTTCAATCTGTTTAATTCAACTTGTGCAACTTTAATTTCTGTAATATCTTCAGTAAAGCCAAGATAACCGACAACAATACCATTTTCAATAATTTCAACTGCTTTAACAATTACCCAACCAATATCTTTTTCATTTTGGTATATTCTATATTCAATACTAAAATTAAAAATTTCACTATTAATTGCTTCTTTCCATTTATTTAAAACTAATTCTTTATCATAAATATATGCAGAATCCAACCAGCCCATCGATAATGCTTCATCATAAGTTAAGTAATTAATTTTTTGAAATTTGTCATTTGAGTAAGTACATTCACCTTTAGAATTCGTAAGGAATATCCCGAATGGACTATTTGTAGTAATTAATTTGTACTGCTCTTCACTTTTTCTAATTCTTTCTTGAAACTCAATTCTTTCAGTTATATCAGTTGAAAATATTGAAACTCCAAAAATTTTATTTTCTTTATCAATAATGGGTGTAAAATGAACTTCAAATATTTTTTGAATGAAATTAGGGTCACCAAATTTTTCTAAAATTGTAAATTGTTCCCCTTTTAAAGCTCTTTCTAAATGTAACTGGGTGGTAACTTTATCTGGATTATTAATATTAGCGTCTCTAACGTCCATACCAACAGAAATATCTACTCCCCAAATTAATTTTGCTCCAATTCTGTGGTTTTCATTGAAAGCAGTATATTTGTAATTATTATCAATTGCAAAAATTGAGCTTTTTGTACTTTCAAGTATTGACTTAAATTGATTTCTACTTAAGCTCAATTCTTCTTGTGATTTTTTTTCTTTAGTTATGTCTTGTACCGTTCCTCTAACAGCTATTACTAAATCATTTTCCAAAATTGGATAACCAATTGCTCTAACCCATTTCGCATTTGCATTTTTGGTAACAATTCTAGCATTCAAATCAAAACTTGATTTATTTAAAATGCAATTATTAACAGCGTTCGAGATTGTTTCTTTATCATTTATGTGATAATAATCAAATGCATTTTCTCTAGATGGAACAAGTGAATTATCCTCTTCAAAAATAAAATACACTTCTTCAGTCCAATACAAACTCGAATCAATAAGATTAATTTCCCAAGCTCCTATCAAAGCCATTTTTTGAGTTTCTTTTAATAAGTTCTCACTTTTTATTAGCTTTTCTTCAGCTTTTTTTCTTTCTTCTGTTTCCTTTTCAATTTGACTTAAAGCAGCAGAAAGTTCCCAGTTTTTCCATTCAAAATCTTGTAAAGTTTGTTCTAAATTTTGCTTATAATCTTTTTCTTTTGTTATTATTGTTTCAATTGCTAAATAATTTGTAACTTCTTCATTTTCATTTTTAATAGGATGTGCTTCTATTTTAATCCAATATTCTTTTCCAGATTTGTTGTAATTTAACAATTCAACATTAAAACTAATTCCATTGTTAATTGCATATCTAATTGTTTCAACTGTTTCTAAATCAGTATTAGGTCCTTGCAAAAAAAGCCCAGGTTTCTTCCCAACTAATTCTGAAAACTCATATCCAGTAGTTAAAGTAAAAGCCAAGTTAACCCATTGAATTCTACCAACATTATCTGTAAGAATAATGATATTATTAGTTAGCGATGATAAAGTAGTAAGTACTTTAACTTCAGCTCCGATGTTTTTCAGTTGATTATAACTTTGAGTCATATTTACTTCTTTAGACATTAATATATTGTTTAAAACAAAATTAAAAAAAAAAATCTACAATCACAATAAATCTATATAATATTGTAAATATAATTAATATTAAATTACTTTCTTATCTTATAAATTTTTGTTAATTTTGAATAATTAGACAAAGCTAAAAAAAATATTATATAATGGAAAATATCAAAATAGACCCAAATTGGAAAAAGGAAAACAAAACTAAAAGTCTATCTGAATCTTATGCTACAATTAAATATGCTAAAAACGCAAGTTTTTTAAAAAAACTTTTTGCTTTTGCGGGACCTGGATTAATGATAGCTGTTGGGTATATGGATCCTGGCAATTGGGCTACTGATTTGGCTGGAGGAGCATCATTTGGATATACTTTGCTTTCTGTTATTCTAATTTCAAATATCTTTGCAATGTTTTTGCAATATTTGGCTTTGAAATTAGGAATAGTTAGTGGGAGAGACTTAGCTCAGGCTTGTAGAGATAGTTATTCTGCTCCTATTTCATTAGTTTTATGGTTTTTATGTGAAATTGCAATCACTGCTTGCGATTTAGCTGAAGTAATTGGTTCAGCTATTGCTTTGAATTTGCTTTTCAAAATACCACTTCAAATTGGAGTATTAATTACTGCTTTAGATGTATTTATTATTTTATATTTCCAAAATAAAGGCTTCAGGATTATTGAATCAATAATAGCAAGTTTGATTTTGGTAATTATTATCAGTTTTACTTATGAAATTGCAGTCTCTAATCCAAATATAGCAAGTATTTTAAAAGGATTTATTCCCAAAACTGAAATTATATCTAATCCTAATATGCTATACATTGCAATTGGAATTCTGGGAGCTACTGTAATGCCTCATAATCTATATTTGCATTCAAGTATTGTTCAAACAAGAGAAATAGAAAACACTTATGAAAGTAAAAAAACTGCTATCAAATTTGCAACTTTAGATTCTAATTTATCTCTTTTTATTGCATTTTTTATAAATGCTGCAATTTTAATTTTAGCTGCATCAAGTTTTCATTTATCTGGAAATAATAATGTTGCTGATATTGGGGAAGCATACAAATTATTAAATCCTATTTTGGGTGTGAAATATGCTGCAATGTTTTTTGGAATTGCACTTTTAGCTTCAGGGTTAAATTCAAGTCTGACTGGAACTATTGCAGGGCAAATAGTTATGGAAGGATTTTTAAACATTAAACTTACTCCTTGGCTTCGTAGATTATTAACAAGACTACTTGCAATTGTACCTGCTATAATTATAACTTTTATGTATGGTGAAAAAGGTGTAAGCTCATTATTAGTATTAAGTCAGGTGATTTTATCAATGCAACTTCCTTTTGCAATTGTTCCACTTATTAGCTTTACTTCAAATAAAACTAAAATGGGTTTGTTTGTAAACAAAACTTATATAAAATACATAGCTTGGAGTATATCAATTTTAATAATTGTTCTTAATATGTATTTATTAATTCAAACAGTATCAAGCTGGCTTAAATAATTACTAATTTATAATCATAAGTTTAATAATATCATTTATATTTCGTAAATTTGATTTTAGCAATTATTCAAAATTTAATTACTTACAATTATTATATGGCAGCAACACAATCTAATATGTTAGAGCTTGGAACTAAAGCATCTGATTTTAATCTACTAAACATCAGCACAAATAATAAAGTTACTTTAAATGAATTAAAATCTAATAAAGCTACTTTAGTTATGTTCATTTGTAATCACTGCCCTTTTGTAAAACATATTGGCAAGGGACTTTCTGAACTTTGCAATGATTAT
>JAYTXK010000142.1:0-2379 GCA_043743005.1 Ignavibacteriota bacterium | reverse complement strand
CAAATCCTAAAACTTTAATATATTCCTCCAATCTACCCATTTAATAATCTACTAATCTTATTCTTCCTAATAACATTATTAATAGTTCTATTCATCTTCAAATATTCTACAATCCCATTCTCATCATTAAAATATTACACAATATTCCTATCAGAAAAATAACATTTAATCCCAACTACCCATTCTTATCCATTCTTATCCTTTTCTATAAACTTTTTAAATGTATCCTTTTCATTATTTATACCTAATTTAGGTATATTCTCAATCTCAGTTCTATCTATATTCAACGCCCAATGAAATGAAGTTTTATAATATGTAGAATATTTATCGTAATATTCATTATCAGTTATAATATATTCAAATAAATTAACCGTTCAAATAAACTTACACAAAATTGTAAGTTCCTTTTTTCTTGCTTCAACCTACCATAACTAATTTAATCTTTCAATTAAATCCCATCAGAGGACAGTCCACAAGCGTAAATTCAGGACAACGTATCCTTATTATTCTTTTTTAATCAGCTAACTTTAGCTGATTAAATCTTTCATCATAAATTCTCAAACCTTCATTTTCGATATTAATAGAAGCGTTCAAATCCCTATCCAATAACATTCCACATTCCTCACAGATAAATTCTCTATCACTCAATTTGAGATTTTCATTCTTCCATCCACAGCAAGAACATAATTTAGAAGAAGGAAAGAATCTATCAACAAATATCAAATCCCTGTTATACCAAGAACTTTTATATTCAAGATGTCTCCTTAATTCAAATAAACTTAGTTCTTGGATTGCTTTTGCCAACTTATGATTCTTTAACATTCCACTTACTTTGAGGTCTTCCATTATAATAACTTGGTTTTCGTTAATTATTTTAGAAGTTATATTATGAATGTAATCTGTTTTTTGATTCTTTATCTGTTCATGTTTCTTTGCAAGTCTTAATCTTGCTTTATTTCTATTATTGCTTCCTTTAACTTTCTTTGAAAGTTGTTTATGTAATTTCTTTAATTGTTTTTCATTTCTTTTTATGAAATGAAGATTATCAAACGAAGTTCCATCAGATAAAGTTAATAGTGTTTTTATTCCAAGGTCAATTCCAACTGAGTGATTGGTTGGTTTTATTTTTTGTCTTGGTTTTAATTATTGTTACCGACTTGATTCCTTCTTTATTTCTCAATAAATAAATTCTATCTCTATCGGAACATTTAAACTTCAAAGAGTTGATTGTTTTTGTTAGATTAAGTTTGTCGCCTTTAAATGTATCGGAAGCTACTGCTTCAGCAGGAAATCTACATCTTTGCTCTGAGTGCTTTGATTTAAACTTAGGAAACCCTTTCTTTTGTTTAAAGAAATTCTTATAAGCAGATTCTAAATTGATTATAGATTGCTTTAAAACTTTGGTATTATGTTCTTTTAACCAATCATATTCATTTCTCATTTGACCATGAAAGTATTTTCCCAAATCAGATAAAGAGGTATTTAATTTATCAGATTCATATCTCTATTTTTTATAATTTAAGCATTTATTAAATACAAACCTATAAGAACCAAGAATAGAATTCAATTTCTGTTCCTGTGTTTTATTTGGATAAATTCGTATTTTAATCGCTTTTAACATTTTAATTTATTCTTAATTTTATTTCGTCATAATCACATATTAATCTATTATATATTCAGTAGCATATCCTATATTTAATGAATTATCTTCTTTATAACTCCTTAAAGATTCCGTAACAACCCCATTTAACTTATCTATGTTATTACCCAAATAATAATACTTAAATTGATTCTCTTTATATAAAGTGAAATCACCCGAACAATCTTCACAACAATACTCACTAGTATTAACAACATCAACAGTCTTTAAACTTATTTTTAAATCAAAAATAGTTAATACATTTATATCATGTGTATATCTATATGTTGATAACACAGGCTTCATTATGTTATTAAATATATAATCTATACAATAATTTCTTTTTTTAGATATTAAATTATTAACATGTTTTATTAAAATCTCAAAATCTATTTCAAAAACTATACTATATTCACAAATATTTTCTAATATAACACACATACTAATATCTATATACCATTTATTGTTTATTTTACAATGATACGGTTTCCTACTTAATGATGTTAACATACCCGAATACTTATCATCCGATATAACACCACTCTCCTTTAAAAAAACTATATACATAAAACATCTTATATCATGCTCCAATATACTATGATTCATTATGCTAGATTTTATTTTCAAAGTAGTATAATGTTTAGTTTAATTTTAGTTTAATTTTATAATACAAATATACTACAAATAAATTATTATTCATAATTATTTTTAATAATACTATAAAATAATTATGAATAATT
>JAYTXK010000141.1:0-6182 GCA_043743005.1 Ignavibacteriota bacterium | reverse complement strand
AATTTAGATAATTTTGCTAAGGGACAATTATTATTTCAACAAAACAAATTTGAAGCAAACAAAGCAAAAGTACAAATTGATTCTAATGAAAATCAATTGGAAATATTCAAAAAAATGTTATTAGAACAATACAATTTCAGTTCTAAGGACAAAGATAAATTAAATGATTTATTATTAAAATCAAACGATGCTCAAGCAAAAGCGAACAAAGAGGGTGCTACTGAATTAGAAAAAACTAATGCTATAAATACTAAGTTAGCTTTAGATGACTTTTCAAGAAAACAAGAATCTGACAAAGCAAAACAAAAATTAGTTGAAGATAATTTCGGCAAATTAAAAGACTTACAAAGTGATTTTAATTCAGCTAACGAAGACTATTTAAAAGATTCTACTAATGAAGACAAAAAAGCTCGTATGGAGCAAAGGAAAGTTAAATTAGAGGATTTACAAAAGCAATTAGGATTGAATGAAGAACAAAAGAAAGCATTATTTAGCAATGTAAATGGATTAGATGATGCTAAAAAAATCTTAGACGAAAAGGGTAATTTATTAAATCAAACCTATTCAGAACTTGGCAGTCAATTAGGTGATGCTATTTCTAAAATGATTGCTGGCGACCCCGACGCAATAAAGAACGGATTTAGAGCATTATTTGGCACTATCGTCGGTGCTTTGCAAAATTACATATCATTAGTAGTTAGCAAGATGGTTTTAGAATGGTTAGTTGACCCTGCAAGTTCAATTGCTGGCGGACCATTAGTTAAGTTATTATTAGCTCCTGTTATTGGTGCTACTGTTAATAGTGGTATAAGAGCAATTACAGACCCAATGTTTCAATCTGTTTTATCCTTTGCTTCTGGTGGTAGAGTTGACAAACCAACTTTAGCAATGGTTGGAGATGGTGCAAGATTAGGCTCTCAAAATAGAGAATGGATATTTAACGACCCACAATTAATTAGTACAGTACAAATGGCAGTTAATAGCCAAAATTCTAAATTAGAATCTAAGTTAGCGAATATCGAAACCTTATTAGGTAGTTTGAATATTGAAACATCATTAAAAGGAAATGACATTAGAATTGCACTTAATAGAACTAATTATGATAGAAATAGAGTAAGTAGATAAATCGGAATTTCCGATTTTGCAATTTCAACTATTCCCAAATTAGAATCAGTTGGTTACATTTTGTAACCGACTGAAAATTATCATTATATTATGTTAATTATTTAGTCATAATTAATTTTAATATAAGTGTTTTAATCTTACAAAATAGACCAAAAATTGATGATTAGTAGTACAAATTTTCTTATTTATTCAAAATAACACAATGTTATTTTTGATTGTTTTTAGACACTATAAGAGGTTTTACCCCCTTTCCTATATATTTATATCAAAAAAATATTTACGTTAAAACCCTTACTATATCTATGTTTCGGGTTACTATGATTTTGTAGTATCTAAGTAGTTAAATAAGGTAAATTAAAGATAGATAACAGAATATTAAAGACAATCCAAATTATTTTGAATAACATTTATTCATAATTCATTTAAAAACCATTTTCCTAATATCAGGAATTTGGTTATATTTGTATAGGTTAATAAACCAAATTTTAAAAAGCTCTGATTTAACTGAAGGTCGTCTTCATGACGTTTTGCTTTCTTAGGAAAAGTGATTAGGTTAATGAGGGGCTTTTTTCGTTTTCCTAACCTCAAGAAAACGATAAAAAAGGTACATAAAATTTCCTAATAACGCCCTAAAATTAAACACAATATTTGTAAGTCTTTTAATATAAGTTAGTTATGTGATTGTTGTTTTCTGCATAAAACAAAGATATTAAAAAAAATCTATTTTTTAACATTACTATTCTTTAAATTTTTCAATATTTTGAAAATAAAGATAATTAGATAATATTAGAATTTTAATTTAAATAATTTTTGCTTGTAAAAATACAATAAAAGTTAATTTAATTAGTGGTTGCTTATTGTTTTCATTAATTTTAAAAAATTATGTTTAGATTTGAAAAAGAAATTTACCTTTACATTTTATTTGCAATTCCATTATTTACTATTATTTTTGTTATAGTGAGAATTGCTAGAAAAAAAGCATTATCTAACTTTGCAGAAACAGAACTTTTAAATAAGTTAATTCCAAATGTATCAAAATATAAGGCAACATTTAAATTTGCAATTTTAATGATAGCATTAGCTTTGATTATACTTGGAGTAGCCAATCCAGAATTAGGTACAAAATTAGAAAATATAAAGCGTGAAGGAGTAGAAGTAATGATTGCCTTAGATGTTTCTAATTCAATGCTTGCTGAAGATATTAAGCCAAGTAGATTAGAAAGAGCAAAGCAATCAATTAATAAACTAATTGATCAATTAAGTAATGACAAAATTGGAATAGTTGTATTTGCAGGTGAATCTTTTTTACAATTACCAATTACAACTGATTATTCTGCTGCAAAATTGTTACTAAGTACAGTTGATGTTGATATGATTGGCACTCAAGGAACGGCAATTGGTTCAGCTATTGAAATGGCAAAAAAATCATTTGATATGAATAATCGAAAAGTAAATAAAGTATTAATAATTATTACAGATGGTGAAAACCACGAAGATGATGCACTTGGAAAAGCAAGTGAAATTTCTAAAGATGGAGTCATAGTTCATACTATTGGTATGGGTTCTATAAAAGGTAGTCCAATCCCTATTTTTAATAATGGAAATAGGTCTGATTTTATTAGAGATAGAAGTGGTGAAATAGTAATTACAAAATTAAATGCAGATGCTCTTCAGCAAATTGCAGCAGCTGGAAATGGTAAGTTTATTCGATCTGGCACAACTGATCCAGACTTAGGTCAATTAATTAAAGAAATAAATAAATTAGATAAAACTCAATTTGAAACTAAGCAATTCACTGATTTTGAAACTAAATTCCAATATTTCTTATTTGCTGGTTTACTTTTATTAATAGCAGAGTTATTTTTAACAGAAGAGAAAAACAAAATGATTGGACAATTGGTGCAATTAGTTGGAGGTAAACAAAAATGAAAATAATAATATCTTTAATTTTTTTAACTTCAATTATTAGCTTAATTTCTAAAGATGAAGCTAAAGAGTATATCAAAAGTGGAAATAGTAAATACAAAAATAATAATTTTAAAGATGCTGAAATTGAATATAGAAAGTCTTTAGATGCACAAAAAGGAAGTAATACTGCTAATTTTAATCTTGGAGATGCCCTATATAAGCAAGGTAAATACCCTGAAGCTTCTGAAAAATTTCAAGATATTATTTCAAAAAATGTTCCAAAAGATATTAAATCTCAAGCATATCATAATTTGGGTAATTCTCTCTTAAAAAGTGAAAAGTACGAAGAAAGTATAAATTCATATAAAAATTCTTTAAAGCTAAATTCTACAGATAAAGAAACAAAATACAATCTTGAATATGCAAAAAGAAAACTTGCTGTTCAGCAGGAAAAACAAAAACAAGATAAGAAAAACGATAAAAACAAGGATAAAAACGACAAAGATAAGAATGGTGGAGATAAAAAAGATGATAAAAATGGAGATAAAGACCAAAAGAAAGATGACAAAGGAAAAGATGACAAAAACAAAGATGGTAAAAATGGAGAGAATCAAGATAAAAAAGATGGAAAAGACAAGCAAGGGCAAGGAGATCAAGCTGATAATAAAGATGGAAAACAAGGGGATCAGGGACAAAAGCAACCAAAAATTTCTAAAGATGATGCTAATAGAATTTTGCAGGCTTTAAGTAATGAAGAAAAGAAAGTTCAAAAAAAACTTAGACTATTGAAAAGAGAAAGAGTAAAAGTTGAAAAAAATTGGTAAAAATAAATTACATTAACTCTACATTGTTAATTACTAAAACTCAATAAATTCTAAATTTATTCTTAAATTGAATTTTTAATATTTTGAATTTGAAAATTGGATAATTTCCCATTAACATATCTAAAAGGTGTCGGTCCTAATAGGGCAGAAGTCTTAGCAAAAGAGGGATTGATAAACTTAGAAGATATGCTTTATTATTTCCCAAAGTCTTACCTTAGCCGTAGTACAATTTCATCAATTAGAGATCTTTCTTCAAAATTACAAAAAGAATTTGCTTTTAGTCAAATTTCATCTGAAAAGCTCTCAAATGATTTTATAATGAGAAGTGAAGTAACTATAATTGGTGAGATTTATCAGAAAAATGAAATTACTTTTGGAAAAAATAGATCATTTTTAAAATTAGTTTTGAAAGATGGAAGTGGCAAAAATGCAAACATTGTCTTTTATAATCAAGCAAAATATTTTAATAAAATATACGAAAAGGGGCAAATATTAGCTGTAAGCGGTAAACCAGAGATTGATAAATATGGAATTACTTTTGCACATCCTGATATTGAAATAATTGAAGATGAGGAAATAAATGAATATAAAGATGGTAAAATTTTACCAAAATACCGCCTTTCAGAATTAATGGTAAAAGTAGGAATTGGGCTAAAGTTACTTCGTAATGTTATGAAAATAGTAATTCAAAAAGAGCTAAATTTCATTGAAGAAACTCTACCTGAAAAAATTATTAATGACTTTGGCTTACCTGAAATTAAAAAAGCTATATTGAGTTTGCATTTTCCAGAAGATGAGAAAATATTAGCAAAAGCAAAATATAGAATAAAATTGGAAGAATTATTTTTTTATCAGATTAATCTTGCTTTGGCAAAAGCAAAACTCGCTCAAACTGAAACTTCACCAGAGATTAATCCCAAAAGTAAACTTGCAAGAACAGTTTATGAAGGATTACCATTTGAGTTAACTTCTGACCAAAAGAAAGTAATTAGAGAAATTACTGATGATTTGAATAAAAGCGTTCCAATGAATAGACTTTTGCAAGGTGATGTAGGCTCTGGAAAAACTATTGTAGCCCTACTTACTATGCTTGCAGTAATTGAAAATGGCTATCAAGTAGCACTTATGGCTCCAACTGAAATTCTTGCAGAGCAGCATTATCAAAGTTTAAAGAAGTTCTTTAATGACCTTGATATTGAAGTAGTTCAGCTTTTAGGTGGACAAAAAGTAAAGCTTAGAAGAGAAGTAAAAGATAAAATAAGTACTCAAGAAGCTAAAGTAATTATTGGCACTCACGCCTTATTTCAAGCTGATATAAACTACAACAAGCTCGCTTATGTGATAATTGATGAACAACATAGATTTGGGGTTTCGCAAAGAGCCGATTTGAAAAAATCTGCTCAAAAATCTTTTGGAGAGCAAAATCTTAGCCCACATATTTTAGTAATGACAGCTACTCCAATCCCTCGAACTCTTACTATGTCAGTTTATGGCGATCTTGATGTATCTGTAATTAAATCAATGCCTAAAAATCGAAAGCCAATTAGTACAAAAATTTGGTTTGATTCTAAAGTTGATACTGCATATCAGTTTATAAAAGATGAAATTCAAAAGGGCAGACAGGCATATTTGGTTTTTCCTTTGGTAGAAATATCTGAAAAAGTGGAAGCAAAGTCTGCTATTGAACATTATGAAAGGCTTAGTGCCACAGTTTTTAAAGATTACAAATGTGGTTTATTGCACGGGCAAATGTTTTGGTATGAAAAAGAAGATGTGATGAAAGCATTTCTGAATAAGGAATTTGATCTTTTAATTTCTACAACTGTGATTGAAGTTGGGATTGATGTTCCAAATGCTTCTGTGATGATGATTGAAAATGCCGAAAGGTTTGGATTATCACAATTACATCAGCTAAGAGGTAGAGTAGGGAGGGGTAGCGAGCAATCATATTGCATTTTGATGACCAAAGATCATTTTGAGTATCAATTAAAAAACAAATCTATTCCTTTGGAAGAAAAAAAAGCAGCATTAATAAGGCTGAAAACTATGGAAGATACAACAGATGGCTTTGAAATTTCGGAAGTGGATTTGAAATTACGAGGTCCCGGAGATATGCTTGGCACAAAACAAGCTGGCTTGCCAGAATTCAAATTTGCTGATATAATAAAAGATACTGACATAATGCACGAAGCAAGAAAGTTAGCACAATCAATATTAAAAGATGATCCAAAGCTAAGAAATCCAGAAAATGCTATGATTAGAAAATTCTTTCTAAAGCTAAGAAAACAAGGCAAAAATAGCTTTTATGATATTGCTTAGGATTTG
>JAYTXK010000140.1:0-5837 GCA_043743005.1 Ignavibacteriota bacterium | reverse complement strand
TTAGATTTGGATTTCTGACAGATCTTCGAATATGAAAACCACCATCATACTTGCCAGTCATCAGTTCTTGACGAGTTTGTGGTATAGAAGTAGATTGCAAATCACTAATTGAAACACCAACTGATAGCAAGCCTGCAGTTACAGAACGTTTCATTATTCTTGAAACATTATGAGGATCTCTACTTGCCAAAATTTTTGAATTTTTTGAAAATGCCATTCCCAATGATGAACCAAGTTTTGCACCAAATTCAGGATTGATTTCAATATTTGAAATACCAGTTATCCTCGCATCAGTAAATAGCTCTTTCAACCACTTTTCTTCTTGAACCAATGAGCGAGATAGCACAGCACCATCTTGAATTGTTTTATTAGGCCATAATTTAATATTTGAGCTTAATTTAGCTTTACTACCAATTTTGCAATTATTAGCTATATACACATTTTCATTAATAGTTGTATTTGTGCCTATTCTAACATTATCACAAACAACATCATCTGATAATTGAGCAAAGTCCCCAATATGTACATTATTCCAAATTGTAACACCACTTAGGCAAACTCCATTACCAATACTTACATTATTGCCAATTACTGAATTTGTAATAACACAATTTGAACCTATTTTGACATTATTACCTAAAAGCACATTACCTTTAATTTTAATATTTTCAGGTACTTCACAACTTAATCCTTTCACAAAGTTTGAATTTTCAAATGTTGAAAGTTCAATAATCTTATGCAAAGCATCACTTTGTCCAATTTGATATTCATCTAAATTTCCTATATCCCTCCAATATCCTTCACATATAAACCCATATAAAGGCATTTTTCTAGAAAGCATTTCAGGAAATAAATCTTTACTAAAATCAAATTCTTCTTGATATGGAATCAAATCCAAAACTTCAGGTTCGAGAATATAAATACCAGTATTGATAGTATCAGAAAACACTTGTCCCCAATTTGGCTTTTCCAAAAAACGAGTTATTCTACCTTCATCATCAGTCATTACAATTCCATATTCCAATGGAGAAGTTACACGAGTAAGTAATATAGTTGCTTTTGCACCTTTTTCAATATGGAAATCAATAGCTTTTTGAAGGTCAAAATCAGTTAAAACATCACCACTAATTATAATAAATCTAGAGTCTAAAAAATGAAAAGCATTTTTAACACTTCCAGCTGTTCCATAATCAGCAATTGCTTGAACATAATTCATACTAATATCATGCTTAGAACCATCTTCAAAATGAGATTTGATTATATCTGGTTGGAAATAAAGTAATGAGATAACATCTCTTATCTCACTCTTTTTTAGTAGGTTAACTATATGTTCCATCATAGGAACATTTAAGATTGGAACCATTGGCTTTGGAATTTCCATTGTAAGAGGTCTAAGTCTTGTTCCAAAACCTCCAGCCATTATTACTGCTTTATTCATCCATCACCATTGAATTTGAATTTTTGCACTTTTATATATAGCAATTTATTGATTTAAATTTTCCTACTCAAAGAAAATTATGAACATTTAGTATGTTTTAGACTTTTAATAATTATAAAATATTAATTTTATTTAAATCCATCTATTAAAAGTTGATAAGAATTTATTCTATCTTGGTGATTATAAGTGATACAAATAAGTGAAATTTCATTAATTGCAAACTTGTTTTTAAATTCAGTAATTTGTGAAATTACTTTATCAACTCTCCCTACATAAGTACTAGATTTTCTATAGTTTAATATCATTTCTTCTTGTGGAGAATATTTGTGTTTATGCATAGTTTCTATTGAAGGGAATTTGCAATCTTCTTTTCTTAAAAAGCTACGAACAAACCAATTATCTACTGGTTTTGCCAACTCAATTGCTTCCTCATCACTATTAGCAGCTAATGCAAAAACTCCTACACATACATAAGGTTTTTTCAAATATTTACTTGGTATAAAATACTGGAAATATGTTTGCAAAGATTGCATCAAATTTTCAGCTGATATAAATGAGCCAAAACAATATTTTAGTCCTTTTTCGGCTGCATATCTTGCTGAATCTTGCGAAGTACCTAATACCCAATAATCTGGTTCATTTTCAACATTAGGATTAGCCTTAATTGATGAATTAGGCTTTACATTTGATAATAACTCAATAGTGTCATTTATTTTTTTAAAAGAATTATCAGTTCTATCTGAGCCAAGTGCTATTGAAGTTTTCAAATCAGCTCCACTTGACCTTCCAAAGCCCAAATCAATTCTATTTGGGAAATGTACTTGCATATTATTAAATATTTCAGCAATTTTTAAAGTAGAATAATTTGGTATTAATATTCCTCCTGAGCCAACTCTAATATTTTGAGTAAGAGAAGCAATACGTGTCATCATAATTTCAGGAGAAGCAGATGCAAAGGCAACTGTGTTATGATGTTCGCTAACCCAAAATCGAGTAAATTCATTTGTATCAGCAAATTTTGCTAAGTCTATTGTATTATTAATAGCTTCGGAATTTGTCATTGATTCAGAAACAGGAGATTGGCATAATATTGAAATTGGAAATTTCATTTAATTTCTCCAATTTTGTCATGAATTACTTTCCACTGCCCTGCCCATTCTGAAATTATATTTACACCAACTTTAGCTCCACTTCCTGCACAAATTGCAAATTGATTGCTAATTCCTGATAAATTACCACATACCCATAAGTTATCTTTTATTTTGTAATTATCATTATTAATTTGCACTCTTCCAGATTTTGTAGTTTTACTATGTTGAATTGTTTCTAAATCTAAGCCTTGAATTGAATAGCCTTTAAACCCTGTTGATAAAACAATAATTTTTGCATTAAATTCCAAATTTTGAAAAGTAATAATCTTAAAGTTGTTATTTTCTTGAATTATTTTTATTACTCTATCATAAGTTATAGTCAAAGACTTGTAATTATTAATTTGCTTTTCAGCATTTTCCATTATTTCTTCACCTGTAATACCAACAGGGAAACCAAATGCATTATTAATTATTGCTTTATTAAGGTCAGAATGCTTGCTGTCTAAAATTATAACTGATTTACCATAGGCAAAGTCCTCTTTTTCGATAGCAGATCCAATTATTAATGCACAAGAAATCCCAGCTACTCCCCCACCAATTATTGCAACATCGACCATATTAATATCAAGTTTTTAAAGAAATTTGTGAAAATAAAAAATATCTGTTCTATATTTAAATAATGTTTAATAACAAAATTTATACTGAAAACTTAAGTTCTTAGATTTTTTAATGTTCTAAATAATTCCATTTCATTTTCTGTTAATTGTGTAGGCAAAACAACATTTAATTTTACATATAAGTTGCCTTTTTCATTATCTTTTTTATATCTTGGCATTCCAAGTCCAATTAGCTTTAAATTTTTTCTATTTTGAGATTCTGGAGTAATATTTAAATCAATATTTCTTCCTAGTGAAACAAGTTTTAATTTTCCACCTAAAATAGCTGTATATAAATCTATGTTAGATTCTTGGTATATGTCTAAATCTTTTAGTTCATACCCTTGCTGTTCTATCACTTTTAAAGTAATAATTAAATCACCATTAGCACCACCATTTTTTCCAATATAGCCTTTGTTGCTAATTTTCAATTCTTGATTATTATATACTCCTGCTTTGAAAGTAATATCTATAGATTCTTCATTAACTTTTACTCTTCTTGAGGTTCCTTTTAATGCTTCTTCAAGAGTTAATTCAAGCTCTGTTTGGTAGTCTTGTCCTTTTTTAGGTTTTAATCTTGAGTTTGAAGATTGATCTTGTTTGTATGTATTACCAAATATTTTTTCAAAAAAATCAGAGATACCACCACCAGAATTTACATAATCACCAAAAGTAGTTTTACCACTTTGTGCTTGATTTCTATTTGCCCAATTAGAAAAATCAAATTGATCATCAGAACCACCAGTATTTCTAAAATTATTATATGAGCTACCAAGAGAATCATATTTAGCTCTTTTTTCTTTGTCCCCTAATACTTCATAAGCTTCGCTAATGTCTTTAAACTTTTCTTCAGCTTCTTTATTATCAGGATTTTTATCTGGATGGAGTTTCATCGCTAATTTTTTATAAGAACTTTTTATTTTTTCTTGAGTTGCTGACTTTTCAACACCTAAAGTTTTATAATAATCTTTAAATTTCATATCTTGCAAAATAAATTTAGTGAACATTTTAAAATACTTTTCACGTAAATACGATATAAATATTTTGATAGTTGCTCAATTTAAAATTTTGGTATTTAAATTGTGTATATTTTGAATAAGTTAACAACCAAACTAAAGAATGGTTATTATTGTGCATAATATTGTATATATTATGTTTCAAATATTAAATTGAGTCTATGGAACCAACTAAAGTATCAGAATTGGAAAGAATGATTTCCAGATTAAGCAATGATTTAGCTGAAAACTTTTTTCAGACTATACAAGTGCTTTCTACAATTATAAATTTTACAGAGAGATTTTATGAAGGAAGTCATTCAAGATTTGTTTCTGAAAAATCAGCAGATTTAGCTAGACTTTTAGGTCTAAATAGTGAGCAAGTTTTTGAAATTAAAATGGCTGGCTTATTGCACGATATTGGTAAAGTAGGATTTATCGATTCATCTTTATATAAATTTCCTCACGAAATGAGACCAAATGAATATAAACAATATGCCTTACATCCAGAATTAGGAAGAGAAATTTTAAAAGCTCACAATGCATTTACTAAAATTGCTGAAATAGTTCATCAACATCATGAAAAATTAGATGGGTCTGGGTTTCCTCAAAACTTAAAAGGCAATAATATTCACCCTGGAGCTTTAATTATATCTGTAGTTGATTATTACCACAATGGTGTTTATAAAAATAAAAGAGAAGGTGGTGATGCAAATGAAAATAGAATTACAAATACACAATCTTATTTGGGAAACACTAATAACAAACATAGCTCAGTTATTGGATATTTAATGCAAAAAAAAGGAATACTTTTTGATAAAAAAGTAGTCGAATCTTTTGTAGCAATAGTAGAGATGGATAGAAGAAAATTAGGTGGTAAGACTGTACTTAGAGTTCAGGTTAATCAAATTAAGCCTGGTATGGTTTTTGTAGAAAGTTATCATACATCTTTTGGCTTATTAATTGCAGCCTCTGGTGCTGAAGCTACTTTAGACCATGTTAAAGCTTTAGTTAGGTTTGCAGAAGCTGGAGAAATTCCTCATAAAGTATTAGTTTTAGCAGATCCAGTAACAGAGAATAAAAAGTAAATTGCCAAAATTAGAGAATATATCTAGTATTATTAAAAACGAAAGTGAAGTTAGAATATTAACTCTATTTGGTGAAGAAGATTTTTTATTAGAAGTTGATTTCAAAAAGATTATATCTGCTAAAGTAGTAACTGACATTGAATCATTTAATTTTGAAACAATCGATTGTGAAAAAATTGAGTTGTCGAGTTTTATGAGTATTTTGAATACAATTCCGATGATTGGTGATTGTAGATTGATAGTAGCTATTAATTTTGAAAGTTTTTTCAAAGCTAATGCTAAGTCTAAGAAAGATAAAGATTTATATAATGAACTTACAAATTATTTAAAAAATCCATCTCCTACTTCGTTTTTGATAATTAAAGGTGTTATACAATTAAATAATTTTGGAAATAATAAGAAAAGTACAGGCTTGAAATTTCCTTTTGATTACTTAATAGAAAAGTATCATTGGATAGAATATACTAGAATTGAAAATTACAAGATAGTTCCTTGGATTAAAAATAGATTTAAAGAAGTAAATAAAGAGATTACTTTAGAAGCAATTGAATTGATTTTATCATCAACTA
>JAYTXK010000139.1:0-1705 GCA_043743005.1 Ignavibacteriota bacterium | reverse complement strand
GACTTCTCCCAAATATTCAAACCATAAAAATGAACTGTTGAATCTTTTTCATATTTTACGATTAAACTATCATAAGCTGGGAATGCAACTTGACAAGGACCACACCAAGATGAGAACAACATTAATACAATATTTTTTCCATTCAAACTATCAGTTTTAAATTCATTTCCATTTATGTCTTTAATTGATTTAGCACTAAATGGTTCAGAAATCAAGTTTTTGCAAATGTAATCTACTCTTTTATCATTTGCAATTTTAAGTAATTTATCTAAAATCTTATTTGTGTCTTTTTTATAAAAATTATCATTCAATAAGTCTTGAATTTTGATATTATAAGGCAAATTAATTACTGCATCTTTAAGAATTTCTTCGGCTTCTGTTTTTTTATTAAAATTTATCAATTCAAAACATAGATTATCAACATCTTCAATATTTACATTATTTCCAAGTTGCTTAAATCCTGATTTGACTAAACTTAAAAATTGATTTGTATCAAGCACTTGTTTTGACATTATTATCTTAGCTTTTATCAAATCAAAGTTACCTAATACTATCTCTAAGTCATTCATATATTGAGTTTTAGATAAATTACTTGGAATATATTTAGAGACCAATTCTGAATTGAAAACTAACTTACTTAGCGAATCTGATTTTGAAACATAATTCATTAAAAAATCATATTTATTTTGATTTTCACTATCATAATTTTTGTTTATTTCTTTTGTTAAATAAATATTGTAAATTTGAAGCTGTTCAATAAAATTCAATTTGCAATTATTGAATATATCTTGTAAAAATTCATTTCCCTTTTCTTTTTGCTCATAAGCAGTATATAAAGCATTTAAAACAGATAGCTTATATTGTGAATATTTGAAATTGTTTATAAAATCAAAAGAAAATGATTTGAACTTGTTGAAACTTGTAGAAGAACTTATTTTTCTAAATGCTTCATCTTCAGCAATTTTAGATTTTGGGAAATTCTTTATTATTTCTTCTTCTAATTTTATTGCCTCATCACTTTTATTAAGCATTTTCATTAGTCTAAGTTTAGTAAATTGTTCTTCTTGGCTTTTGGAATTACTTAGTTTAATAAGCAGTTCATTTCCAACTTTGTTAAACTCTTCATAAGTAATTGATTTACTATCTAAGTTTAAACTTAACAATCCCAGATAAGCAATTATATTATCAGGAAAATACTTTAATTCTTTTTCAAACATATCTTTAGCTTTGCTAAAATTTATTCTTTTATCTAAAGAAAAGTCATTACTTCCTAAACAAGCTAAGGCAGAATACAAGCAAGAGTTAGATTTTACTTTACCATTTTCTAAAACAAAAAACTCCCAATAGTCGCCTTTGTTGTTATCAATCAAATCTTTTTTAAAATACTCTTTTGAATTAGGATCGTATTCTGTAACTTCAATTAAAAAATACAATACTTCATTTTCAACTAAGTAATTAGCTGATATTTCTTTTAATGATTTGTCATAAACCAAAGGTAATTCAACAACTTGTGGTATATTACTATCTGATTTAAAAATATGAACAATTAGTTTTAAATTGTTTATATTATCAAAATAATTGTCATTAATATATTTTATATGAACAGTTTTTCCTGCTATTATTGAATCATTTATAATTACTTCACTTTTCGCATTTAAATTAAAAGTAAGGCTTATATAAAGTACGATTAATGATAATATGTTAA